>CATLBO010000052.1 GCA_949879025.1 uncultured Hungatella sp.
CACTACCTCCTGAGGAAAATGGTGTATCATCATTTTCACACATGAAAATGAATTCTTCATATAAAGGTCTCCTCCAACCTTTATAATTATCCACTTCCGTTATCAAGGATACCTTTTCCTTCACCTCATCCTCTGAAAAACCCCTTTTATCTGTTCGACAGTATTCAAAATAATTCAGATTCAACCATAATAAACCTGTATTCCTATCCATCAATATCTTCGTTCTGTTTTTAAAGAAATACCAGCGCTGGTTTTTAATTGCCTCTAAGATCCTATGTGTTCCTGTTCCTGACAGTTTTGCTATTTCTGCATTAATGGAAGAAATCTTTCCCTGAATATCATTTAGCTTTATCTGTATGTCATTTTTCTGTAAAGTCAGCTTTGCCTTCTCTAAACTCAGCTTTTCTATCTGTCTGGCATTATTTTCATTTTCTACGCCTTCACAGTTTTCTTCAATTTCTCTGATTTTTTCAAGAAGTTCACTCCGTCGTTCATTCAAAGCAGCAAGTTCACTCACTTTACTTTATCCTCCCTCTTTGTATTGTCCAGTAATGTCCTTTCCCCATATTATATCATGCTGATTTTCGTTTGAACAGCACTTCTATGACAACTAAACCTTTTATTTGCTTTCCTTCCCTTAAATTACTTTAAATTTCTGCTACTGTCACATGGTCCTTTTCAGGTATTCTGAAATATACCCTTATACTGCATTACCCTTCTTCATGGAAGCAGGAAGGAATTATCAAAATACTCTCTGGCTCTTTTAATGAAGCATTAAGATAAAAAACAGGGCAGAAAAACTACGGCTCTGCCCCATGCAAACCTATTTTCCTGCCTGCTCTATTGATTCCCCAATCATCACATGTTTACCATAAAACGCAAAACCGTACTTTCTGATTTTTTCAAGGAAAACAAGGAGGGAATCGAAATTATGTGTAAGGCCATGGAAGATATGAGTAACGAATCCTTACAGGAAGGCATCCGTGAAGGCATGAAAGCAACGGCACGTTGTATGCTGGCAGCTGGCAAATATGCGTTGGAGGAAATCGTTAATATTTCAGGACTTTCTCTTGAAGAAGTAAAACAACTTCTCCACTTTCCCACCATTCCCGGATAAAATTTGTCTTATCAATATAAAAATATCCATCTTTTCGGATTACTTCAAAATCCTGATGCCCTATCCCTGCTGTCTTCCTCGCCGCCAGCCTCCTTTTACCATCTGATCATCTTAATTAAATCAAGTATACTCCATGTGCCCGGCTGCAGACGCCTTCACATTTTAAAAATCTCTCGTAATATTTTTCAGCCATTTATAGCTTTTGTAATGCCTGTAAATAAAAGGCATCTTCACAAATTCATCCAGACAAATAAGAAAATAAACGGTCAGCGGAGGCAGCCTCAGCACAAAAGCACTGAAAAATCCCAGCGGAACCGAAAAAAGCCACATGTCTATCACATCACAGACAAATCCCCACCGCGAATCGCCTCCGGAACGGAAAATGCCGCATATGACTGTGGTATTCATCGCCTGTCCCAGTACGTAGTACATATTTATATAAAGCATACCGCTTAAATATCCCCTGGCTGCATCCGTCAGATCAGCCAGGTCCATAAACACAGGCCGCAGAAGAAAAATCAGAATCCCTCCAACAATTCCGCTTGCAAAAGTA
Organism: uncultured Hungatella sp.; assembly: GCA_949879025.1. GTDB lineage: Bacteria > Bacillota > Clostridia > Lachnospirales > Lachnospiraceae > UBA3402. The sequence goes on from CATLBO010000052.1 coordinate 1,671, forward strand.
ATCCTGCAGAATCGGGACGCATCCGCCTTTACGCTTTCCATACGGCCTTCGCCGATGGCCTTGCCCAAAAGTATGGCGCCTGCATTGGCAAGGCCGAAGCACACCACAGTGCCCAGGTTCCTTGCCACAATCACCACAGCATTGGCAGCCACCATATCACTTCCCAGATGTCCCATAATAACGGAATACATGGAAAAAGCCAGTCCCCAGGACACCTCATTGCCAAAAGCAGGAAGGGAATACTTCATGAAATCCTGAAAAAGCACTTTATTATGACGGGCCAGAAGGCCGGGCCGGAAACGGATAACCGGAAAACGGCAGGCATCTGCCATGCAGATGACAAACTCCACGCCTCGGGCAATGGCAGTAGCCATAGCAACACCTATGATTCCCATCTGAGGAAACCCGAAAAGGCCAAATATAAATACCCCATTCAGGATAATATTTAAAATCAGGGCGGAAGCATTGGTAAAGGTAGCAAAGACAACACGCTCAATGGAACGCATGGTGCACAAATACACCTGGGAAATACTCATAAAAAGATAGGAAACCCCTACTATCCTCAGATAAGGCATTCCGGCTTCAATCAGCTCCTGTTCTGATGTAAAAATCATCATCAGCACCTGCGGAAAAAAACATGCCATGACAAAAAAGAAGACAGAAACAGGAATAGACAGCCTCATGCCGATTCCCATAATCTCTTCAATGGTTCTGGTATCCTTTTTCCCCCAATACTGAGCAGCCAGCATGCCGATGCCTGAAGATATGCCGGCATACACCAGATTCAGGATAAACATAATCTGGCTGGCCAGGGAACCGGCAGAAAGCGCTGTCTGATTTACCCATCCCAGCATAATCACGTCAGCAGAACTGACTGCGGCAGTAATCAGGTTTTGGATGACAATGGGAAATGCCAGACGGAACATATCCCTGTAAAATGAAGATGTTTTTTCAGCTGTGCTGCACATAAAAAATTCCTTTCTCTTCCCTGTATGTTGGCAGGCAGGAAGACTTTCTTTTTGTATGTCATAACGGCCCATGTCTTCTGAGCCTCTGTATCCCGGCAATATTGCCCTGCGGCAGTGTAAAACCAGGGCAAAAGACAGTTGCAAATCCATTTTGAAGTGATATAATGGCAGGCAAAAGCAAAGGGGGAGACATTGCACATGAAAACTAACTATCAAAAGACCGTTTATGCCTGTTTTGCAGGCTGTATTGTTCAGGCTGTAGTCAACAATTTTGTGCCTCTGCTGTTTGTCACTTTTGAAACCGTCTACCGGATTCCTCTGCAGCAGATTACCATGCTGATTCACCATTAACTTCGGAATCCAGCTTCTGGTGGATCTGCTGTCTGCAGGTTTTATAGATAAAATCGGCTACCGGGCTTCCATTGTCACAGCCCATTTATTTGCCGCAGCCGGATTAGGCGCTTTGATAGTTCTTCCAGAATTATTTCCCGATCCGTTTGCAGGCCTTCTGACGGCAGTCATCCTGTACGCCGTAGGCGGCGGGCTGATCGAAGTGCTTATCAGCCCTATAATGGAAAGCTGTCCCACAGAAAACAAAGAAAAAGCCATGAGCCTGCTGCATTCCTTTTATTGCTGGGGCCATGTAGGAGTAGTACTGATTTCTACTGCATTTTTTCAGGCAGCCAGCATTGAAAACTGGAAAGCGCTGACTTTTCTGTGGATCTTAATCCCCATAGCCAATGGCCTTATGTTTTTAAAAGTCCCCATGGCTCCTTTGAAAGAGGACGGGGAATCTGGAATGTCCATGACGGCTTTATTTAAAGAGAATGTGTTCTGGGTGTTGATGCTGCTGATGATGTGCGCAGGAGCCAGTGAGCAGTCCGTAAGCCAGCGGGCGTCAACATTTGCTGAAAAAGGCCTGGGCGTATCCAAGACCATGGGCGATCTGGCCGGGCCTATGGCATTTGCCGTTCTTATGGGAAGTTCCCGGGCATTTTACGGGAAATGGGGCCATAAGATAAATCTGGATCGCTTTATGCTTGGCAGCAGCGTCTTGTGCGTCCTCTCCTACTTATTCATCTCCCTGGCGCCTTCCCCCATGCTCTCCCTGGCAGGCTGTGTGCTCTGCGGGCTGTCAGTGGTCATCATGTGGCCTGGAAGCTTCAGCAAGGCCTCTGCTCTCATGAAAAACGGCGGCACTGCCATGTTCGCCTTCCTGGCCCTGGCAGGCGACCTGGGATGTTCTGCAGGTCCTACCCTGGTAGGATATGTCTCCGCCGCTGCCTCTGACAATCTGAAAGCCGGAATCCTGGCTGCCATAGCCTTTCCGCTGCTGCTGATTCTGGGGATGACGCTGCTTGGGAAATGGGCCTGGGGCTAAATTTCTGTAATCCTCCTGGCCGTTTCCTTTGCTCTCTCCAGCAGCTCCTCCTTCCGCTTTTCCTGGTACTCATCCAGAAGGTGTTCTATCCGTTCTGCCAGTTGTTTTGTCATCTGAAATTTCTCCGCCAGGCGAAGCTTTTTCTCATACTCTTCCAACGTCCTGTCACACCGCCGTACCAGATCGTGGACTCCCTGCCGGGTAATGCCCTGTTCCTGGGCAATCTCGCTTAAAGATAAATCATGGAACACCACGTCCTCATAGATTTGGCGCTGGTGCTCTGTTAAAAGTTCTCCGTAAAAATCGTATAAAAGTCCCTGCCAGACAATCTTTTCCATTTTCATCACCAATGTCAGCATATCGGAAATCCATCCAGGTGTCAAGGAAAGACACATAAAAAAGAGAAAGCCACGCTTGTCCTGGCCTTCTCCTGCTTCATGCTACCCTTCTGCAATCTCTTCCCGCTCTTCAATCCGTTTTGTAATAAACCGCTCCACATCCTCTGCCGGAATCTCCAGCGGAATGGACAATTCCCTGTATAAGTTCTCCTTGGCTTTCTTCAGATACCTTTCGTCTATCTCTGTCAGCCGCTTTCCCCGGGCCATCCGATCCTTTTTCCGAAAATGCAGTGTCTTAATGATGCCAATCCATTCCCGGCAGTCACAGGTTTTTAATGCTTCTTTATATCTGGATTCCCTCTGCTTGTCATCTGTAATCCGCAGCTGATCCATGTCCCGAATTCCGTCAATAAGCCTGTATGCCTCGTCTCTTGACATAATCGGCCTTAAAACGCTTTTATTGCCCTCAACAGGAGTCATGATCCTGCTTCCTGCAACACCCACTGGTTCCAGAACATAGTACAGTTTTTCCCTTCCTCCCTCCCCTGCAGACATCGCCGTAATATCCCTTACCCGGCACACGCCGGTAGTGCCATAAACAATATACTCTCCTTTGCCAAACAATGTTCTCATCCTTTCTTCTAGTCAGTCAATATAGCCGTTAACAGGATATGAATTATATTGCTTTCGTATTTTTATGACAATTGCGCCGTCCTATTCCTGGATCTTTTCCTCGATCTTATACTTTGTCCCGCTTTTATCCAGCTTCCTCCAGCAAAGTCTTAAGTCCTGCAGCAGGTTAACGTCATGGCAGGTATCAAATCTTACGGTCTCAGGCATGGGCCGGCAATTCTTCTCATAAAAGCTCCTCTATTTCTCATTATGCCTCTATTTTAGCACTTTATTCAGAAAAATGTCAGTATTTTTTCGAAACAATGCTGAATTTTGTGAATTTTTCTAAGATTACATGCGTTGCTTTTTGTGCACCTTTTACAATCCCAGACTTATCTCAAAAAACGGCCTTATCTCTGCTTCCCAAGAAGAATTTCCCCCAGCTCATCTACAGTGGCCGCCGTCTTGCATACCCCGGCCGCTTCCAATTCCTCCCTGCTTCCATACCCGTACAAAACTCCCACACAATCCATACCGTTTTCCCCTGCCCCTATGGCATCATGCTCCCTGTCTCCCACCATCACCGCCTTCGACACATCCTTAAGTCCCGCAGTTTCAAGAGCATAGGCAATCACTTCCCCCTTTTTCACCCTTTTTTCATCCATGCTGGCGCCGCATACAAAGTCAAAATATCCGTCCAGATGAAAATGCTCCAGAATCTGCACTGCAAACTCCTCTGGCTTAGAGGTAGCTACCACAAGAATCTTCCCCTTTGCTTTCAGTTTTCCAAGCATCTCTTCAATGCCGTCGTACACCTGATTTTCAAAAATCCCAGTCACTGCAAAGTACTCCCGGTACTTGCCAATGGCTTCCTGAGCCTTTTCTTCCGGAAAGTCATAATATTTCATGAAGCTATCCTTTAACGGCGGCCCAATAAAAGGGCATAGTGTCTTAAGATCTGGTTCCTCGATCCCGTAATATTTCAAGGCGTGCTGCACAGACCTGGTAATTCCTTCCATAGGGTCAGTCAATGTTCCGTCAAGGTCAAACAATATGTACTCTCTCTCCATCCCTGCCTCCTCTCCTGCTTTTTTTGAATTTGCCAAAAGGACGCAGCTGTTGCTGCGTCCCCCTTATTTGTCAACAAATAACTAATTTAATTCAGCCACTACTTTCTTGAGAGCCTCCAAAGCGTCATCAGGAAGCTTGTCATATCCCTCTTTTGCCTTCGCAAACTCTTCGATCTCATTGACACGGTCATTCATGCGTGCCTTCAGCTGATTTACATACTCCGGATCATTCATATCCGGCACAAAGCCCTCCCAGTCAAGAATCTCAATATCAGAGAACGGTCCCCACTGGTGGAACTTGGCAGTTCCCTCTACAATAGCCTCCAGAATGCCCAGTGTATCAGCCGGTTTTACCTTCTTGCCCATAAAATCGCCGGTGTTGACAATATAGCAGTCAACGTCCTTCTCTTCCACCAGCTTTTTAAACTTCTCATAGTCATTGGCCAGAGGATAAGTCCTGAACGGGTTTGCATATGGAACCACAACCAGCTTGTTGGGGTCTACGCCGGGAGCCAGACGCTCTGCAGAAGAACGCTTGGTTGCCAGAGTCGCACCCATAACCGATGCCAGAGAAGCGCCTTTTAACTTCACTACCGGCGGGATGGTAGGATCTTTCATGATCCAGAAAATAGCGTTCACAGGAGCATCGATCTTGTCCACCCGGTTAGGCGACCACAGCTTGGATTTAATGGCGCGGCCGTTGCCGTTGCGGATATCCTCGGTTACCAGCTGAATCTTGCCTTCCTCGTCCAGCGTTGCGGAGCAGTTCTGGGCAGTAAGAAGATATTTGTTGTCTGCGCATCCTGTAGGATAATCAGCAGTCTTGTCAAAATACGTAGGCTCCAGGGCAATGGATGCGCAGGTATCAGTATTAATGATAAATGCATCGTCATGCAGAACCTTGATCTCATACTTGCCGCCATGCTTTGCATGAGTCAGCGTAGACTTTCCTGAACCTGACAGGCCGTAAACAGAAGCCACATACTTCTTTCCGCCTGGAAGCAGGTACTCTTTCTGTCCGCCGTGGCAGGAAGCATAGCCATTGCGGTTGGCAATGGCCCAGGCCATAGTCAAAGTGCCCTTCTTGTGCTCGCCGAAATATCTCATGCCCAGGATGCAGGCGCAGTTGGTCTCCGTGTTGAAATAGCACAGCGTCTTCTTCTGGGGGTCAGACAGGCAGTCCAGAGAAACATTGGGGCGGTCGGAACCTGTCCACTGAGGATCAGAGAAAATGAAAATATCCGCTTCCCTGCCATCGCCTACAGGCTTGGAATTCTTGTACATCTTCACATACTCATCAGACATATACTGGAAGTTCAGCATCCAGTTATACATAATGTTCTCCTCGCCCTCAGGAATCAGAAGATGTGCCTTTACCATGAATTCCGGATCAAGGCCTACAAAAACCTCCGCATGGTACATGGTTTTCCAGCGGGACTCATAAACAGCATCCATAGCCACCCTGTCAAGAGCTGCACAGTTAACCCCTGGCTCACCGGCAATGCGGCGGGCAGTTGCATAGCGACCGGTGATTGCTCCGTCATTGAATAAAAGAACCTTGGCGTCCTTCTCAAGGCCGAATTCCTCACCTCTATATACAGGCATGTCCGTAACAACCGTTCCCGGAGAATTCTTTGCTAACTCATAAGCCTCTTTCAAGGTATTTACCTTAACAACATTGTTCCCATAGAATGCAGCTTCAATGATGGATCTGGTGGTGGAAAAACCCGGCTTCCCTAAGCCGATCTCGCTAATTGGGTAATAAGCTTTTGTTGACATGATAATCCTCCTTAATTTAAAAAAACAAAAATTCCATTTCATTATCTCATTTTGTTAAGAAAAAGTCAATGGGGGAACATGAAACTTTTTCCAAATAAACTTTTTCCAAACAGGCCCGTATCGTTTCGCTGCAATTACTGCAAACCTGCAGAAAGGCAAAACCAGATTCCCATATTAACAGCCCGGCCCGGCAAGCGGTTCCATACATACCAGCCTGATATCCTTCAGCGCACGGACTCCCGTCTGAGCTTTCAGGGATCCTTTCTCCGGCTCTCTTCCCAAAGCCCACATTACAAGCGCATAGGGCAGATGAAGCCCTGCCGCATGGCTGAAGGGATATCCCCCTCCAAATCTGGCGTTCATCTCCAGCACGTAATACGTGCCTTCCTCTTCCAGGATATCTACATCAAGGTTTCCCCTATGGCGCACAAGGGCGGACAAGCTTCTTCCCAGGTCTTCCAGTCTGGGAATTTTCACCGTCTCAGCTTCATCCGTTTCCCCTGCCCGCATGGCTCCCTTTCGCTTGACCACCACAGTGCAGAAACGTCCGTCCAGGTCATTAACCACGTCCAGCCCCAGCTCTTCCCCGTTGATCTTCTCCTGAATAATCACATTGGCCCTGTCTTTAGCCGCCTCATATTTTAAATAGCTCTCTCCGATCTCCCGCCGGATCTTTTGGTCCAGAATCAAAAGCTCCTGTTCATCATCTGCCTGGTATACGGACAGAGAACCCATTCCCCACCGGGGCTTCAGTATAAACGGATAATCGGCTGTTCCTTTTCTCACTTCCTCTGTTACCTGCCCAGCATCCAGCCAGCTTTTCGGCGTATTGATATTTTCTTTTGCAAGAACTTCATAAGTCTTCCACTTGTCATTGCACAATTCCACAGCCTGGGCATCCGCCGTCACTACAATGGTTCCCTGGCTCTCAAATCTCTCCCTGGCAGCGGCAAGCACCGGAAGGTCAATATCAAAAAGAGGAATCAAAAGCCGGATTTCCCACTTTCTGCAGTAGTCAAGCAGAAACGGAATATATTCCTGGCTGTAAATCAAAGGGGTTGCCACCCTTTTATCCGCCGCAAATAAAGCAGGACTTACTTTGCTGTTGGCTGCATGAACCAAACCCGGCTCCCCTGCCATCTTAAGGGCCTCCTTAAAATATTCCACAAGATACGTCCGCCGTCCTGCGCTTGTAAGCAATATATTCATTTCCTCTGTCTCCTTGTTTTTTCCGCTATTGCGGCAAGCCTCTTATATATCTGCGGCAGCCTGGCTTCCAGACAGATATAAAAACGGGTGCGTCCTGTTAATTCCCTGAAATATCTCCGGTATTTCCTGCTAAGGACCGCATCATAATGCCTGGTGTTTACCTTGGTCAAAAACCAGATCCGCCTGGCAGCGCTTTTTGCCGCCTGATGGAACTGTCTGCCAGTGGCACGGTCAAAGGCTATATATGTCTGTCTCATGTCTTCCCAGTATTTTTTCTGCCTGGCTTCATAATCCCCCCGCTTTCCCTCCACAGTCCAGGAAGATGCCCCGCCAATGCGGTACACGCTCATATCCTTATCCATGTAGCAGCCGTATCCCGAAGCAGCCGCCATCAACTGCAGAGGCGTGTCTCCCACCGGGCACATTGTATAATAAGAAGGCAGGTTTTTCACCAGTTTTGTCCGAAATACCATGGACGCAGTTGGATACCCGCAGCTTTTGTCTATAATTTCTTCCGGAAGCACCACACGCCCTTTCCTGTAAGGCCGCATCCGCTTGTCCGACCTGGAGCCGTCCACAGTTAAGATTCTGGCGCTGTGGAAGCACAGGCTGCAGTCCGGATGCCTTTCCATATAATCCACCTGAGTCTGAAGCTTCTGCACATCCGTCCAGTAATCATCCCCCTCGCACATAGCAATGTATTTCCCCTTTGCCCTTGGAAAATTAAATGCCCCGCTGGGATTGGTAATTCCCCTGGAATATTGATTCTCTGTCTGCAGAATAGGCTTTATAATATGAGGATACCGTTTCTGGTAGCTTCGCACAATGTCTGCCGTCCCGTCTGTGGAGGCGTCATCATAAACAAGGACTTCATATGGAAATGAAACCTTCTGCTTTAAAAATCCGTCCAGCGCCTTACCTATATAAGGCCTGTGATTATAAGTAAGGCAGCAAATGCTTACCAACGGTTCTTTCTCCGCCTTGCCTGCCATGTGTGTTCTGTCGCTGTCACTGTCCATCCGTTTCTGTCTCCCTTCCTCTGCTTTGCTCTGAACCTTTTTCAGCCTTTATGCTTACCCGCTTTTCTCTGCTTTTTTATAAGCTCCATCATATACTCAAAGCTTTCCAGCCGAAACGCTGCTGCCAGCAGCACATAGATTCCTGCACCGCATATTACCTGAATGCCAAGCCTTATCCACGGGCCTCCAGGAAGTCCAAGCCCAATCCCGTACACGGCTGCGCACATGGCCAAAGCCGCTGCTGCTGACGGCAGAATATCCGCCCATTGACTGAATATCCCATATCCCAGCAGTTTTTTATTGGGCCATGCATTGACAAATGTAGTCAGAAAATCCAGGCCTGCCTTAATAGATATAAGCACCAGGGGCCCGAACCAAATCCCCAGCCCAAGGCCCATGAGTCCCATGGCCTTTTTCACAATCTCCAGTTTCAAAAACATATCGCTGCGCCCTGCCGCATTAATAGCCTGAAGATTGGTAATGTGAATGGGCCAGAAGGAATATGCCACGCACATGATCCGAAGATATGGCACGCAGGCCATCCACTTTTCCCCCAAAAGGGCCATCACCAGGGTATCCGCCACGGCGCACAGGCCAAACAGCATGGGAAGCACCAGAAAAGAACTAAGCCTTACTGCCCTCCGCAGCATATGCCTCATGGCTTCTGCGTCTCCCTGCCTGGAAGAAAACGCCGGCAGAAGCACCGACTGAATGGCAGCTCCCAGGTTGCTGACAATCAGCTTTGGAAACTGCTCCCCCCGATTATATATCCCCAGTACCTCCTCATTATATATCTTTCCCATAATCAGGCCATATAAATTGTTAAACAGTGTGTCAATGAGGGAAGCTGCCAAAAGCTTCCATCCAAATCCCAAAAGTCCGCCAATGCTTTTCCATGCAAATAAAAAAGCCGGCTTCCAGGACACGGTAACAAACAAAACCAGCATCAGCGACACATAGTAAGTCAGCTGCTGCCCAACCATGGCCCACACCCCAAAGCCTTCATAAGCCATATAAATACTGACAATACCCGAAATAGCCGAAGCCGCAAATGTGGACAAAAACAGGCCCTTAAACTCCATCTGCCTGGACACCCAGGCCGTCTGCACGGATATTACTGCTCCGGGGAACAAGACAAGGGCCAGGACTCTGACAATCTTTAAAAGATCTTCTATCTCATAAAAATCCGCAATCTGCGGAGCAAGCCCCCAGAGAATGCCGTACATGGCTAAAGCTGCTCCAAGGCTGAAATAACACACTGACGAAAAGTCGGTTTCATCCGCCCTCTGCCTCTGAATAAGCGCCGTGCTGAACCCATTCTGAACGATCACGTTGGCAATGGTAATAAAAATCATGATAATGCCCACTGTGCCGTACTCTGAGCGGGTCAGAAGCCTTGCCAGTATAATGGCCACCACAAATTGAATGCCCTGAGAACCGCCGTTCTCCAGGATCTTCCAGAACAATCCTGCAATCACTTTCTGCTTCATAGTCTGTCTCCCGAAGTATAACATAATTCTTACATTTCCCTTGCCAATACCTTTCATTTTACATGATTCCCCAAAAAATGTAAATCCTATATGGCTTTTTTCGCTTAAATGTGATAAATTAACACAGGAAACTATTGTTTAGGAGGTTTTTTGTATGAAAAAAACAAGGAAAATGCAGCTGACTCTGCTGTTGACCGGCGTCATGGCATTTAACAGCGCCTTATGTTCCCTTGCAGCGAATAATGTGGGCCCCGGCTTTGACCCAAAGCTTAATCCTGATGCCCAGGAAGAAACCACGGCTGCACCCGAAGAGAATAACCAGACGTCAGAACCCGATACAACAGGGGTTGAAACCAGCGGTACCCAGCCGGCAGTAGGGGTTTTGCAGCAGCCCCGACTGCAGACCACGGTTCTTTTAAGCGAGCACCAGTGGTCCCAGCCATTTGTCAATGATCAGTGGTGCGATGCGGGGGATCAGACCTTTTACTCCATCTCCATTTTCATGGAGAATGCCGTAGGCAATATCCTCTATCGGGCTTACACAACTACCAACGGCTGGACAAACTGGGTTATGAACGGCCAGCAGACCAACATTCCTGCAGATTATGCCCCCATTGAGGCGATTCAGGTCCGTTTCAGCGGCGCTGCAGGCAACAATCATGACATTTACTACACCGGCCTTTTTGCAGACGGAACCCAGACCGGATGGGGCAAAAACGGCACCACAGTAGGGTCCATGAACAAGGGCATGCCTTTAAAGGCTTTCCGCCTGGCATTCTTCCGCAAGGGCGATATTCCCAATGTGGATTTTACCAATCCCGTAATATCCGAACATGCTGACGGCATCCAGGTTATTGACGGAGTTCTCCGGTATATTCACGGAGACGGCTCCAATTTTACCGGATGGGGCTGGCAGGGCAACGACCGCTACTATTTCGTTGACTCTTATCCTGTAACCGGCTGGCAGTACATAGACGGCTACAAGTATTATTTTGCTGAAGACGGAAAACTGGTTCAGGACTTGGAGCCTCTCATTGGAGCCAACGGCCCATTCCTCCTTCGGATCAATAAGGAGATGAACACCACCACGGTCTATGTTCAGGATGGAGGCAACGGATATATTATCCCGTTAAAGTCTTTCTTATGTTCCTGCGGCGACGACACTCCTGTAGGCACCTTCCGCACTCCGGAAAAATACCGCTGGCGCCTTATGAACAGCGGCGTATCCTGTCAGTATGCCACCAGGCTGGGTTCGGGATTAAGCTTCCTGTTCCACTCCATTATCTATGACAGGGCGGATATTAACACTATGTGGCCTGAGACTTACAACTACCTGGGAGTGGCCCGCTCCGCAGGCTGCATCCGCTTTTCCTCGGGAGATGCCAAGTGGATTTATGACAATTGTCCTATTGGCACAACGGTAGAGGTATACCAGTCTTTGATTCCAGGTCCCTATGAAAGACCTGCCATTGAAGCGGTGATTCCAAGTGACCAGCATTGGGATCCTACAGATCCTTTAGCTGTGGCACAGTATGGACAACAGTAAGAATCTGATTTGCAGATTAAAAAAGCCGGAAGGCAGCAGCTTTCCGGCTTTTTTTGCTTCTTTTAAGGCGCCATTGTCAGAATATAGGTCTCTGACAGTCCATTGGAATACAGGAACCGGCAGTCTTCTGCCCCTGTCTCTTTTTTAAGCCTTTCCATCACTTCCCTGCTATCATATCCGCTGCTCCAAAACTCATTGGTATCCACATACACCACCAGGCCGCCTTTCGTATCCTTTCCCTTAAGAATCGCCTGAATCTGTCCAATCTTTGCCTCAGGCATAACATACAGCCCCTGAAACTTTGAAAGTTCCATAAGATCCTGAGTCAGCGGCGCATTCTCATAGTTGTCAATATACAGACAGTACAAATCCTTGTATTCCTCCACCAGCCTCACCCGCTCCTCATTCTCTGGGTAAAGATATCTGACATATCCGCGGCTGAACCCGTTTAAATACAAGACTCCCATAAGGGCCAGAATTCCTGCCTGCACAAATTTCAGCGTTCTTCCTTCAAATCCCCATCCTGTAACCTTCCTGACAGCCCACACGGCCAATATGCAGAACAATGGATAAAGATTATAGATATATCTGACGCCGGTAACCACGGCTGCCATGGATACAGCCAGAAAAGACAGAGTCCACACCAGCATCAGAGCTGCAGCCATACGATCGCAGCAGCTGATTTGACTTGTCTCTCCTTTTGGTTTTCCCCTGCCCTTTGCCAGCCTTGTCCACAGACACCAGACCGCTGTCAAAGCTGCCGCCGCTGCTGCCTCCCGGATTCTCCCTGAAAAGAAATCCATATTTATATCCGAGATATATGAAATCAGATTCCTGGCAATCACTGCACCATTCATAAAATTGTTCCGTGTTTCATTAGCCACAAACTCGTCTGTCCTGGTCAGCTGAGTAATGCATGCCGGATACACTGCAACCATCAGCCCCACACTTCCCAAAAGGGCTGCGCTGTACACAGCCGCTTCTTTCCATCTGTGTTTCCAAAGCTTCCACAGAACATAAACCGCTGACAGGAAAAAAGCTATAAAGACAAAATAATACTGGGTCAGAAGCCCTGAAAATGTAACGGCGCAAATGAGAAAAAGCCGTTTTAAGCTTTGTCCTTCCTTTACTGTCTTAACATGAAGATACACAGTAACCATAGTAAAAAAGGTCATCATCATATACATGCGAATATAAATTGCCGTACTGAGCCCTCCAGGTGAAAAACCCCACACTGCCATGGCCGCCATTGCTCCCGCATCATCTTCCATAAGCGTCCTGGCAGTAAGAAATATCATAACCAGGCATCCTCCGCAGAAAAGCACATTCAGCAGGATTCCCTGCCACTTGCTTTGGAAATCAGGCATAAAGGAGCATATGGTGTGAAGAACCATATAGTACAAAGGCGGATGCACGTCCTGGGTCTGGTTATAATATACGGATTGGTAGGCAAACTTCTGGCCTTCCTGAACAGTCATGTAATCGTGAAACTCTTCTCCTGAAATCCATTGATCAAACACATCATAAGATGCCACAAAAGGCTTGTAATATCCGTTTGCCAGTCCCCAGGAATAGATTTCGTCAATAAAATATCCTTTCTTCTGCCCTGCAAAGAACAAAAGCGCCAGAATCTGGGCTCCTATTACAGCTGCAGCCACCCAGCCAGTCTTTCCATGCTTTTTTCTGTTCATCTCCATATTATTGTCTCCCCGTGAAAGCCTTGACAGCATTCCCGGTTACTGTCATGACCCCTTTTGTGCCTGTTTTCCGCTGAGATAATCAAAATACAGCGGCAGGCCTCCTGTGTGGATAAACAGTACCCTTTCGTTTCCAGTCCCGTATTGTTTAAGCCATTTCAGCATTCCCGCATAGGCTTTTCCAGTATAAACCGGATCAAGGGCAATGCCGTGGCATCCCATCATCTCTTCTATAACATCCTCTATAGAGGAGTCATAAAGCCCATAGCCCCCGCACCGATAATCCGTCTCAAAGCGGATGGCTTCATTCCCTTCTCCGGCATACCTTCTGACTGCCTCTGTTCCTCTATGCTTATCCCTGGCTACAGAGATTCCGATGATCTCTTCCTCTCCTCTGGCTTCCCGCTTTCCTGCCACAAGACCGCCCTGGGTCATGCCTGTGCCGCTGGCATGAAACATGTGAGTCAGCTTTACGCCGCTGTCTTTCTCCCATCTGCGTATTTCGTGGTAAGCCTTCCTGTAAGCCTGCCTGGCGGCATACTCATTTCCTGTTCCGTATTGGTTTCCATACAGGTAATAAGGACGATGGCCTGCCCTTTTCAGTTCCTCTAAAACCTGTGCCACCGTTTCCGCCACATGGCTCTTATGGCATACAGTCATCTGTGCACCTGTACGTTCTGCAATCTGCCTGTTAAATGTCTTTTTTAATGTACCTTCTTCTTCAGAAACAAGTATCAGGCAAGGAATATTCCTGCTTTTACACAATCCCGCTATGGTTCGGTTTAAATTTGACCCAGGGCTTCCATAGGAAACCATAAAGTCTCCGCCCTTTTGTTCCATATCCTCCAGAAAAGCCATGCCGATCCTGCATTTATTTCCTCCAAAGGAAAACCCCAGCAGGTCATCCCGCTTCATAAAAATGTCCTGGCCACCTGAAAGCTTGCCTAAATATTGAACAGGCGTAGGTTCCAAAAGCAGTTCTTCCCTCATTATCATGATTCGTTCCCCTCTCCCGGGATGTGCCCCCTGCCAAAATCCTGTCTCCGGCAGTTTTTTGGAGGCCGCTTATTCACCCTGCACCAGCTGGTCCGCCAGCCGTCCCATAGCCTCTCTGCTGTCGGCATCCAGCGCAGAGCGTATGGTTACCGCCGGTTCTGCCACTTTGATCTGTTTCATTCCTTCAAACATAGTCCGCATAGTCTTTGCCGCCAGAGGAGCCCATGATCCGTTCTCCATAAGCCCAACAGTTCTCTTCTGGTAATTCTTAGCCCTGAGATGATGCAGAAAACTTTCCATAGCCGGAAACAGCCCGCCGTCATAAGTCGCTGACGCCGCCACGATACGGTCATAGTAAAATGCCTTTCTCACTGCGTAGGACACATCCGTTCTGGCCAGATCCACAATCTCTACCTGGGTTTCTCCTCTGTCTTTCAGCATCTGGGCCAGCTCCTCTGCCGCCCTGGCTGTATTGCCGTGAATAGAAGCACAGGCAATCATAACTCCATGCGTTTCTGCCTCATAGCTGCTCCACTTGTTGTATTTCTCAAGGTAGAACCCCAGATTTTCTTTCAGCACCGGCCCGTGAAGCGGGCAGATTATCCTGATATCCAGCCCTGCGGTCTTTTTCAGCAGCGCCTGAACCTGAATTCCGTATTTCCCCACAATATTCAGATAATATCTGGCCGCCTCCTCACTCCATTGTTCCTCCAGTCCTGAATCGGTGCCAAATGTTCCAAAGCCGTCAGCAGAAAATAATATTTTTTCTGTCTGCTCATAAGTTACCATAACCTCCGGCCAGTGAACCATAGGGGCCATAAAAAACTGCAGCGTGTGGCGTCCCAGGGACAGAGTATCCCCTTCCTTCACCACCAGGCTTCTGCCTTCCATGTCCATTTCAAAAAACTGGCTGATCATGGGAAAGGTCTTGGCATTGCCCACAATCACCGTCTCCGGGTGAAGCTTGGCAAACCGGGCAATATTCGCTCCGTGGTCAGGCTCCATATGAGAGACTACCAGATAATCCGCCTTTTTTCCTCCAAGGATTTTCTCCACGCTGGCAAGCCACTGATCTGTTCCCCGTGCATCTACCGTATCCATTACAGCAGTCTTGTCATCCAGAATTACATAGGAATTGTACGTAACCCCGTTTGGTACAGGATACTGGCTTTCAAATAAATCCAGATCGGAGTCTGCCACTCCTGCATATTGAACCGTTTCTGTCACTTCATATTTATTCATATTCTATCCTCCATCTCTTATATATTTTCTCTTTTTACCAAGTATCGCCGGAACTTTATGTTCCATGCGCCAGTAAGGCTCTGTTTTCTTTCTTTTGTCATGTAACTGCAAACTGACTGTTATACAGCTGAGAATAAAACCCGCCTTTTTTCAGCAGCGTTTCATGATTTCCCTGCTCTACAATATGCCCGTCTCTCATAACCAGGATCATGTCCGCCTCCTTTATGGTGGACAGACGATGGGCCACAATAAAGCTGGTTCTCCCTTCCATCATCTTGGCAAATGCCTTCTGTATCCGGATCTCAGTCCTTGTATCAATGGATGAGGTAGCCTCGTCAAGAATCAGCATAGGGGGGAGGCACAGCATAACCCTGGCAATGCACAGAAGCTGCTTTTGCCCCTGAGATAAGTTTCCGCCGTCCTCGGAAATTACCGTGTCATACCCCTTTGGCATGCGTTTAATAAAGCTGTGGACATGGGCTTCCTTTGCCGCCTGGATAATCTCCTCCTCAGACGCATCCTGCTTTCCATAGGCTATATTGTCCCGGATGGTGCCGGACTTCAGCCATGTTTCCTGAAGAACCATGCCGTAGTTGGCCCGCAGGCTCTTTCTGGTCATATGACGGATATCAAAGCCGTCCACTTTCACGCACCCTGAGTCTACGTCGTAAAACCGCATAAGGAGATTGATCACCGTGCTTTTTCCGCACCCTGTAGGTCCCACAATGGCAATCCTCTGCCCAGGCTTTACCTGCAGGTTAAAGTCCTCGATCAAAGGCACATCCGGATTATAAGAAAAATACACATGTTCCAGCCCAACGTTTCCCTGGGCAGCCTTCAGTTCCACTGCATCGCTGTCCTCTGGCTTTAAAGGCTCCTGGTCAATAAGAGCGAATACTCTTGCTGCCGATGCCAGTGCATTCTGCAGCTCCGTCACCACCCCGGAGATCTCATTAAAGGGCTTGGTATACTGGTTGGCATAGCTTAAAAAGCTGGACAGCTTCCCAACAGAAAGCAACCCGTTAACTGCTGCATAAGCTCCTGTTACACCTACGCTGGCATACACCAGCCCGTTTACAAACCGCGTTGCCGGGTTGGTAATGGAGGAAAAAAATGTGGCCTGCAGACTGTATCCCCGAAGCCTATCATTGATCTCCTCAAAGCGCTTTCCTGCATCTTCCTCATAGCCAAATGCCTGAACTACCTTCTGATTGCCCAGCATCTCGTCTATAAGCCCTGTCAGTTCCCCTCTGGTTTCTGACTGACGCTTAAACATCACATACGTTTTCTTGGCAATATAGCTTGCCACCACCAATGACACCGGCGTCACGCAGACTACTACCAGGGCAATCCAGGCATTTACATAAAACATAAATCCCAAGGTTCCTAAGATGGTCAGCGCTCCGGTAAAAAGCTGGGTAAAGCCCATTAAAAGCCCTTCTGAAAACTGATCGATATCTGCAATAATGCGGCTGATAATATCGCCTGATGGGTGGGAATCAATATACTTAAGGGGAAGGTTCTCCAAATGTCCGAATGCCTTAGTTCTGATGTCCTCCACAACATGATAGGTGATCTTATTGTTTATATGGTTCATCAGCCATTGGGATACTGCCGTAATGGCAATCACAGCGGCCATTTTCCACAAAACCCCTTTCAGCTGCTCAAAATCCACATTTCCCGCTTCTATAATCAAATCCACCCCGTCGCCAATAAGTATGGGAGCATAAAGCGTAGTCACAACCGTAACCGCTGCCAGACACAGAGACAGAAGGACTCCCCATTTGTAATGGCCAATATAATCAAGAATTCTCTTTATGGTTGATTTATTCTTCATTGTGCCGCCTCCTCCTTTGACAGCTGGGACAGACAAATTTCCCGATAAACCTGGCAGGTTTCCAACAGCTTTTGATGTTTTCCAAGTCCAACCAGTTTTCCGTCATCCAGCACAAGAATCTGATCCGCATTTTTAATGGTTGTGGCCCGCTGGGATACCATAAACACCGTCATATCTTTTGTGTCCTCACGGATGGCTTTCCGCAGAGCCGCATCTGTGGCAAAATCCAGAGCCGATGCGCTGTCGTCCAGTATCAGGATCTCCGGCTGCCGCACCAGGGCTCTTGCAATGGTAAGCCGCTGCTTCTGGCCGCCGGAAAGGTTTCTCCCTCCCTGCTGAATCATCAGATCCAGTCCCTGTTCCTTACTCATTACCACTTCTGTGGCCTGGGCCGTGTTCAGCGCCTTATGGATCTCCTGGTCTGTGGCATCCTTTTTCCCCCATTTCATATTATCCCTAAGGCTACCCTTAAAAAGAACTGCTTTCTGAGGCACCACTCCGATTTTGCTTCTGAGGCCAGAAAGGGAATAATCCCTTACATCTACCCCATCCACCAAAACTGCCCCTTTGGCAGCATCATAAAATCTGGGAATCAGGTTTACCAATGAAGTCTTTCCTGAACCGGTTCCGCCAATAATTCCAATGGTCTGACCCTTCATGGCTGAAAATGAAATCTGGCTTAAAGAAGGTTCTTTTGCCCCGGCATAGTAAAAATCCAGGTTCTTAAACTCTACCTTTGGAACAGTTTCACTTCCTTCCCCAGACGGGATTTGTCTGCTGCCATTATAAGCATCTTCGCTCTTTTCCACAATGGTGCTTTCCTGGGCAAAAATTCCGCTGATGCGGTTTGCACAGGCCAGAGCTTTGGAAATATTGATAATCAGGTTAGCCAGCTTTACCAGCTCTACCAGAATCTGGGACATGTAGTTAACCAGGGCCACCACCTCTCCTTGGGTAATAACGCCTTCTTCCACCTGCCATGCCCCGGTCCAGATGAGAACAATAATCGCTCCATTAATGATCACATAGGTAACTGGATTCATCAGGGCGGATATCTTGCCCACAAACACCTGAAGCCGTACAAGAGTATCATTTTCCTGGCCGAACTTGGCTGCTTCATCTTCCTGTCGGTTAAAAGCCCGGACCACTCTTGCCCCTAAAAGATTTTCTCTTGTGGTAAGAAGCACCTGATCCAGCTGTTTCTGAACTTTCCTATATAAAGGCATGGTAATCAGCATAACCCCAAACACTACGATGGATAGCAGGGGAATGGCCACCACGAAAATCAAAGCCGCCTTTACATTGATGGTAAATGCCATAATCATGGCGCCGAACACAATAAACGGCGATCGAAGAAACAGTCTCAGTGTAAGGTTAATCCCGGCCTGCACCTGATTTACGTCGCTGGTCATGCGGGTTACCAACGTGGAGGTCCCTACTGTGTCAATCTCTCTGTAGGACAAGGTGTTAATGTGCCGGAACAAGTCGCCCCGCAGTCTTGTTCCAATGCCCACAGCTGCCTTTGCCGAAAAATACTGGGCTGTCAGGGAGCAGGCAAGTCCCACGACTCCAAGAAGCACTAAGATGCCGCCTCTGCCCAGAATATACCCCATATCCCTGTTCTTAATGCCTGTGTCAATAATCTGTGCCATAACAAGAGGCACAAACAGCTCAAAGCTGGCCTCCAAAAGCTTAAAAAGAGGCCCTAAAATACTTTCAAGTTTATAATCTTTAAAGTATTTCAACAGATTTCTCATTTCATGTCCTCCAGCAATTTGTCAATGTCCACTTTCTTTCCGATGACCATCATATGGTCATCGGACCGGATAATATAATCTGCCGGAGGCATCAGGTTAGCCTCCCCGTTTCTCTTGGTTCCCAAAACGCTTACATGGTGCCGGTTGCGGATATCTGATTCTCGCAGGCTCTTTCCCACCCACTGAGGAAGAGGCGGTGTCTCGTAGATGGAGTATTCGTCTGTCAATTCAATATAGTCAAACACATGATTTGCGCTGTACCGCACCGCCATCTTCTCCGCAATGTCTCTGTCCGGGTAGATGACTTCATCGGCTCCGTTGCGCAGCAGAAACTTTGCATGAATATCCCGGTTGGCCTTGCTGACCACATACCGGCCTCCCAGCTCCTTCACCATGCTGGTAATCTCCAGGCTGCTCTGGAAGTTTGTTCCGATACAGATAAAGCAGATGTCAAAATTGTCGATTCCAAGGCTCTTTAATACGCTTTCATTGGTACAGTCTCCAATCTTTGCACTGACCACATAGGGAAGCATCTCCTCCAGATTTTCCTCCACCTCGTCCACGATCATGATCTGGTTGCCCAGATCAGCCAGGTTTTTGCACAGATGGCGGCCGAACCGGCCCAGCCCGATAATTAAAATTGATTTCATCACTCATTTCCTCCTGCTATCCTACATTGATTCTCTCTACAGGGTTCTGCACCCTGATAAACCTTTTCTGCTGGGTAAATGCCAGCGCAAAGGACATGCTTCCGATCCTGCCGCAGTACATCAGAACCGCCACCAGAAACTTAGAAACCGGTACCAGATCTCTGGTGACTCCTGTAGTCATCCCCGCCGTCCCAATGGCGGAAAAGGTCTCAAACAGGGTATCTGACAGCGGCAGAGGCTGAATCCCCATAATAATCAGGGAAACCGTCAGTGCCAGAAACAGATTGATGACAAACACGGAACTGGCCTGCTTGATCACGTCGTCCTCCAGCCTCCGCCCCATAATATTAACGCCGTAAGTCCTCTGGATGCTGGCATACACATAGAGAAGAAGCACTGCAATGGTGGTGGTTTTGACGCCGCCTGCCGTAGATCCGGGGCTTCCCCCGATAAACATCAGGATAATAGTCAAAAATTTGCTTCCATCTGTCAGCGCCCCTGTATCTATAGTGTTAAACCCTGCAGTCCTGGCCGTTACGGAGCTGAACAAGGAGGTCAGCACTTTCCCGCTAAAGCTCATGTCAGCCATCAGGTTGTCCTTTTCCAAAAAGTAAAATGCCAGTCCGCCGCCAAACACCAAGGCTGCAGTGACAATCAGCACAATTTTCGTCTGAAGAAGATATTTCCGCATCTGAAGCTTATGTTTGCTCAAGTCGTCCCATACAATAAATCCTACGCCGCCGATAATGATTAGGGACATGATCACCAGGTTTACCAGCCAGTCGTCATAATAGCCTGACAAGGAATTGTAAGGCTGCTGATGGCCCATAAGGTCAAATCCTGCATTGCAAAATGCTGACACTGCGTGGAACACGCTGTAGAAAATCCCCCTCCAAAAGCCGTACTGAGGGACAAACCGGATGGCCAGAAGCAGTGCCCCTGTCCCCTCAAAAATTGCTGTTCCCTTGATGATCTTCTTGGTCAGCCTGACAACGCCGCCGATCTGCAGGGCGCTGGTGCTTTCCTGCATCAGTCCCCGCTCTCTTAAACCGATTCGCCGCCTGAGCAAAATGGACAAAAACACGCCGATAGTAATAAATCCCAGTCCCCCGATCTGGATCAGCGTGATGATCACTATCTGCCCCATAAGGCTCCACTGAGTCCAGGTATCCGCCACCACAAGCCCTGTCACGCAGGAGGCGCTGGTGGCCGTAAACAAAGCCCCCAGAAAATCCATGCCCTGCCTGCTTTTGCTGGATATAGGCAGCATTAAAAGCAGAGTCCCTGCCATAATCAGCAGGAAAAATCCGAATGCAATAAACTGGGTCTGGCTCAGTCCCCTCTTTCTTTCAGGTCTTTTGGGCCTTATCTTCTGTTTCATAATCATCTCTCCCCCTTTTCTTACATGTACTCTCGGAATCCCTCTGTGCCTGACTTTGTGACATGGTTTCTGTCAGATGTGCATATGACGGAAAATCCGCTCCAAAAGCAGGTGCAGGAGAAATTCCGAGAGTACATCTACTGCTTTATTCTCTCATTTTCTTTCCAGCCAGAAAAACGCCGGCTCTCCATGCAGCCCGATACGCCGCAAATGCCCCAAGATTTGCCAGCACCACGCTGGCCCCGGCCGGCGTGGAAAAACGGTAGGATGCCGCCATGCCCATGCAGAAACAGAGCACCGCCACAATCCCTGATGACCACACCACCGCCCGAAAGCTTTTAAACACCTGCATGGATGTCAGCGCCGGGAAAATAATCAGGCTGGAAATCATCATGGCTCCCATCATCTGCATTCCCAGCACAATTGTTATTGCTGTCAGCACTGCTATGATCACGTTGTACGCAGACACGTTTACCCCAGCAGCCCTGGCAAAGCTCTCGTCAAACGTCACGGCAAAAACCCTGTCATAGCAAAACCCAAACAGCGCCAGGACAACAGCCGAAAGGG
>CATLBO010000053.1 GCA_949879025.1 uncultured Hungatella sp.
TTTACGGATATCCAGCTTTATATCTATGAACAGTGCCCCCATGAGGAACTGACTATTATTATGCGCCGCTATATGATGCGGATTGCGGAACTAATCGGGAAGGAGGCAGAATGCCTGGCGCTGGTTACCGGGGAAAGCATCGGACAGGTGGCCTCTCAGACAGTACATTCTTTGGCCGCTACCAATGAGGTCTGCACAATGCCGGTGTTCAGGCCGGTAATCGGCTTTGACAAACAAGAGATCGTAGATATTTCGGAGAGAATCGGGACATATGAGACTTCCATTGAGCCTTATGAGGACTGCTGCACGATTTTTGTTGCAAAACATCCGGTGACAAAACCCAATGTGAACGTCATACGCCGTTCAGAGGAGAAGCTGGCGGAGAAGATTGATGACATGGTGAAAACCGCTGTGGAAACCAGGGGAATCGTCATGTGCAGTTAAAAGCACATTGTGTTTTCATGGAATAAACCAGGGAGACATGACAGCACGGGAGACAGAGCAAATGAAAAGAAAAGGGGCCGGAATCTGGAATTCCGGCCCTGGTGTTTCAATGATTACTGTAAAAGTCCCGCCGCCGATTAGGCGGCATGAATTCAGGTATGCCAAATGTGCCCGCCGGACGTTCATGTGTGGCAGAACATCCGCTGCCGGGCACATGAAGGTTACTGTAAAAGTCCCGCCGCCCAATAGGCGGCATGAATTCAGGTATGCCAAATGCATCCGTCGGACTTTCGTGCATGACGGTTTACTTAATGATATACGGTGAAAGCACCCCCAGAATCTCTGCCACGCTGCTTTCACTTTCCGTATGGATGTTCAGGTCAATAGGCTTGGAAAGATCCAGGCTGAAGATACCCATAATGGACTTAGCGTCAATTACATATCTGCCGGATACCAGATCGAAGTCTACGTCAAACTTTGTCAGGTCGTTGACAAAGGATTTTACTTTATCAATTGAGTTTAGCGAAATGCGTACTGTTTTCATGGAAAACCTCCTTAAGTGTTAATGATCTTTCCTCAATACTACAGATAAGAAAGTGAAAAGTCAATAGTGAGATTGCATGAAAAATCAAGAAAGTTGTTATGGTTCCCTGCTGCCGGGCAAACCAACAGGGCTTAGGCAAACCTCCATGTGCCAGACAGCAGTTGCTGTCGTCCTGGGAACAGGGAACTGTAACGGCAGAGAAAAGTCCAGTTAGAGGAGGAATATGTATGAGGAAGGCAGCCCTGCATAATCTTGGGTGCAAAGTCAATTATTATGAAACCGAGGCCATGGCTCAGCTTCTGGAAGAAGCTGGCTATGAGATTGTTCCTTTTGAAGAAGCGGCGGATGTGTATATTATTAATACATGTTCCGTAACTAATATTGCAGACCGTAAGTCGAGGCAGATGCTGCATCGGGCAAAGAAACGGAATCCTGACAGCGTGGTTGTTGCAGCAGGATGCTATGTTCAGGCTGCAGGCGAGAAGCTTCGGCAGGACAGCGGAGCTGATATTATTATTGGAAATAACAGAAAGACAGATTTGGTGAAAATCCTGGAAAACCATTTTGCCGGGAGAGAGATGAAGCAGGAAGAATATCTTGTTAATATTGGCCAGACTCATGAGTATGAGAAACTGGGAATTAAAAAAGTATCGGAGCATACCAGGGCATTTATTAAGGTTCAGGATGGGTGCAGCCAGTTCTGCAGTTACTGCATCATCCCCTTTACCAGGGGAAGGATCAGAAGCCGGAGACCAGAAGAAGTGGCAGAAGAAGTGAAAACACTGGTTGCTTTAGGATATGAGGAAATTGTGTTGACAGGAATTCATTTAAGCTCTTACGGCATGGATTTTCCAGAAAATGATAGTGAGACGCTTTTGGGGCTTATGATGCGTCTGGACGAAATAAAAGGGCTAAAAAGAATGCGCCTTGGATCTCTGGAACCCAGGATTATTACAGAAGACTTTGTGAAAGCTCTGGCCCAGCTGCGGACCATATGCCCCCATTTTCATTTATCGCTGCAAAGCGGCAGCGATGAAGTACTGAGACGGATGAACCGCCGCTACACAAAGGAGGAGTATAAAAAGGGATGCCAACTTTTGCGGAAACAGTTTGAAAACCCGGCGATTACTACAGATGTGATCGTAGGATTTCCTGGGGAGACTCAGAAAGAGTTTGAAGAAACGGTACAGTTTGTGGAAGATATTCAGTTTTATGAGATGCATGTGTTTAAATATTCGAAGAGAGAGGGGACCAGAGCCGCTAAAATGGAAGGGCAGATAGAAGAAGCGGTGAAATCTTCCAGAAGCGAAGTGCTCCTTACCATCGGGGCCGGAATGTCTGAACAATACCGGAGAAGCTTTCTGGGAAAGGCCAGAGAAGTTTTGTTGGAAGAAAAAATGGTAATAGACGGAACGGAATATCTGACAGGATATACAAGAGAGTATGTGAAAGCCGCCGTTTTGCAGAATGCAGAAAAGAAAGGCAGTACAGTTAAAGGGATTCTGAAAAGGATGTTGACAGCTGAAATTGTGATGCTGGAGGGATTCTGAAATTTTGATAATAAATATTTTATAAATATTCCCCTTTACGAATTCACAAAAGTAGTATAGAATAGATTAGAACAGTTAAAGGACGTGAGGACAGATGGGCGATATTCATAACACACAGTTTTTCAGGGCAGCACAAGAGAATACCATGGATGTAAGCCAGGTTTTGGAGCAGGTGTATCAGGCTCTGGCCGAAAAAGGATATAACCCTGTGAATCAGATTGTAGGGTATATCATGTCTGGAGATCCAACCTACATTACCAGCCATAAGAACGCCAGAAGTCTTATTATGAAAGTCGAGCGGGATGAGATTCTGGAGGAACTTCTGTCTGTGTATATTGATGTAAGATTAAGATAGATACGTGTAAGGTACAAGAGCATTTTTCAAACACGCTCTAAGAGAAGGCTGTCAGATTGTGCTGCTGAAGGCGAATCTGGCAGTTTATGTCATTTCGGAAACATATATGCAGTCCTGCCCTAAGCTGCCGTACTCTTGCTGCAGAGCGAAGCAGCCGGATACGGGATGCAGAGGGGTGCATTTGGTATCCCTGAATTTATGCCGTCTTATTGGGTGGGGGACTTTCAAAGCAAGTATGCAAAAGATGTACAGAACGTGTCAGTGACGCGTTTTTTGCTGTGGAGTAAATGAAAATGAGAATCATGGGTTTGGATTATGGGTCAAAGACTGTAGGTGTAGCTGTGTGCGATCCTTTGGGTTTTACTGCCCAGGCAGTGGAAACCATTGTCAGGAAAGAGGAAAATAAGCTGCGTCAGACATGCCGGCGGATTGAGGCGCTGATTCAGGAATATGAGATTACATCTATCATTTTGGGCTATCCTAAAAATATGGATGATTCGGTAGGAGATCGTGCTAAAAAGACGGAAAAGTTTAAGGAGATACTGGAAAAGAGGACAGGCCTGCCGGTGGTTTTGTGGGATGAGCGGCTGACTACCATTGAGGCTGACGAAATTTTGAGGGACAGCGGCGTGCCGGCATCTGAAAGAAAGAAGGTCATAGACAAAGTGGCTGCGGGGATTATTCTACAAAGCTATTTAAATGCCATGGAAGCAGAGCAGACAAAGGAATCAGACGAAAGGAATATTGAAGACCGTGAATGAGGAGAAAATGATTACCCTTGAAACCGAAGACGGGGAAAAGGTGGACTTTTACGTTCTGGAGGAAACAAGAATAAGCGGAATGAACTATCTTTTAGTGACAGATGCGCCAGAGGATGCCGAGGAGGGAGAGTGCTACATCTTAAAAGACAAATCAAAGGCAGAAGAAGGGGACGCTGTCTATGAGTTTGTGGAAGATGATGACGAGATAGATTATCTTTACAGGATTTTCACGGAACTTACGGAAGATATGGATGTGGATCTGAGAAAGTAGCAGGGACAAAAACGGAAGAGAAGACAAAAGCATCGGAAACAGGGGATGAAGGCAGCGAAGAGGATCGTGTCATGGAACAGGATGTATTTAAAAAGATGCTAAAGGAAAAAGGGCTGAAAGTTACGGGCCAGCGCCTGCTGGTTCTGGAAACCATGGGAGCCCATCTGGGAGAACACCTTACGGCTGAAGAGATCTTTGAGCTTGCCAGAACAAAGTCGCCGGAGATTGGCCTGGCTACGATCTACCGGGCTCTGCAGATGCTGGTGAATCTGCATGTCGTCCGCAAGGTCAGCTTTGATGACGGATTTGCCAGATATGAACTGAGCCGGAATCTGAGCAGCGAAAGACATCACCACCATCACGCCATTTGTCTGGGCTGTAAAACCGTGTTTTCCCTTGAGGAAGACCTGCTGGAACCGCTGGAGGAGAAACTGAAGGAGCGGCTGGGCTTTGATGTGACAGATCATGAAGTGAAGCTGTACGGATACTGCAGGGTGTGCAGAGAGAAAGATTTCCGTGCTGGCTTGGATAAAGCGGAGAGACTGTTCACAACCGATGACAAACTACAAAAAGGAAAGAGAACGATGAAAATAAAAAAGAAAGAATTGGAGGAATCAGATTGAGACAACAGAACAGGAAACAAAGCCAGGGGGGCCAGGCGGCTAAGGTAAAGATCATCCCTCTGGGCGGACTGGAACAGATCGGACTGAATATTACGGCTATTGAGTATGAGGATAATATTATTGTGGTGGACTGCGGACTGGCATTTCCCAGTGACGATATGCTGGGAATCGACTTGTGCATTCCGGATGTCACCTATTTGAAACAGAATCTGGAAAAGGTAAAGGGATTTGTCATTACCCACGGACATGAAGACCATATCGGCGCTCTGCCGTATGTGCTGCAGGAGATCAATGTTCCCGTATACGGCACAAAGCTGACAGTGGCGCTGATCGAAAATAAATTAAAAGAGCATAACCTGCTGAAAAGTACCAAGAGGAAAGTAGTGAAGCATGGGCAGTCCATTAATCTGGGGTGCTTCCGCATTGAATTTGTAAAAATGAACCATAGTATTGCAGATGCATCGGCTCTGGCTATTTTTACACCGGCAGGAATTCTTCTCCATACCGGAGACTTTAAAATTGACTACACGCCGGTATTCGGTGAGTCAGCGGATCTGCAGAGATTTGCGGAATTAGGAAAGAAGGGCGTTCTGGCGCTGATGTGTGACAGCACCAATGCCCTGCGGGCAGGCTTTACGCCGTCAGAGCGGACAGTAGGCAAAACCTTTGACGGCATTTTTTCCGAGCATAAAAACAGCCGGATCATTGTGGCTACATTTGCTTCTAATGTGGACAGAGTACAGCAGATTATCAATTCGGCTTACAAATATGGCCGGAAGGTGGTTGTAGAAGGCCGCAGCATGGTAAATGTTATTGGCACGGCCAGTGAGCTGGGATATATTAAGATCCCAGATGGAACATTGATTGACATTGACAATCTGAAGAATTACCCGGATGAGAAAACAGTGCTGATCACTACAGGAAGCCAGGGGGAATCCATGGCGGCTTTGTCCAGAATGGCTTCCAGCATTCACAAGAAAGTATCAATTAAGCCCGGAGATGTGGTGATTTTCAGCTCTACTCCTATTCCGGGCAATGAAAAAGCAGTGACTAAGGTTATAAATGAACTTTCCATAAAGGGTGCAGAGGTTATTTTCCAGGATACCCATGTATCGGGACATGCCTGCCAGGAGGAGATAAAACTTATTTATGCCTTGACCCATCCCAAATACGCACTGCCTGTTCATGGGGAGTACCGCCATCTTATGGCCCAGAAGGGTCTGGCCCAGTCCATGGGAATTCCCAAGGAAAATATTCTCCTCATGTCCTCTGGGGATGTGGTGGAAGTGTCAGAGGAGCAGTGCAGAGTCGTGGATCACGTACAGTCCGGGGCCATTCTGGTAGACGGACTGGGAGTCGGCGACGTGGGAAATATTGTACTGCGGGATAGACAAAACCTGGCTCAGAATGGTATTATTATTGTGGTGCTGACTTTGGAGAAGTACAGCAACCAGCTTCTGGCCGGACCGGATATTGTATCCAGAGGCTTTGTGTATGTACGGGAGTCTGAGGATCTTCTGGATGAGGCAAAGCATGTGGTGGAGGAGGCAGTGAGAGACTGCCTTGACCGGCGGGTAAGCGACTGGGGAAAGATTAAAAATATTATCAGAGACAGTCTCAGCGATTTTTTGTGGAAGAAGATGAAACGAAATCCCATGATCCTTCCGATTATTATGGAAGTATAAAATTGGGACCGAATCTGTCTTTGCAGAAGAGAGAAGAGGTGACAGCAGATGAGTGATACTACCAGGGAGATCAACAAAGTAACCGGAACTATTATCCGGGTATCATGGAAACTGATTGTGTATGCAGTCGTGGCGCTTTTTATGTATGAGGGGGCTACGAGAGGATACGCATTCGGACATGATATTTTCTCTTCGTCAGCCATGGTCCCCAAACCGGGGGTGGACATGAGAGTGACCATTAGGGACGGGGAAGAAGTGGCAGATATTGCTGCGGCTTTGGAAAAAGCAGGCGTCGTAAAAAGCAGGTATGCTTTTGTGATTCAGAGTATTTTTTATGACTACGGCAGTTCAGACCATCCAGTGGAGGGAGGGACTTATCTGCTGAATAATTCCATGACTTCCAAGGAGATTATACTGGCTCTTAGAGAAGGAGTAAAAGACGAGGTTACGGAAGAATGATTGCAGATGAGAGAGTCACAGACTATATCTATTCTCTGGAATCTGGCTGGGGAGCGCTGTGTGACGGCATTGCCAGGGAGGCAGCAGCAGAGAATATTCCCATTATAAAAAAAGAAACAGCAGCGCTGCTTAGGACGCTGGCAGCGGCAAAAAGGCCTGGGGCGATTCTGGAAGTCGGAACCGCCGTGGGCTATTCTGCTTTATTGATGGCACAGGTAATGCCGCCTTCCTGCCGCATTACCACAATTGAAAAATATGAACCAAGAATCCGTGCAGCCAGAGAAAACTTCCGAAAGGCCGGCAGGGAAGAGAGCATTACTTTGCTGGAAGGGGATGCCGGGGAGATTTTAAGAACGCTCAAAGGACCTTATGATTTTATTTTTATGGACGCTGCCAAAGGGCAGTATATTCATTGGCTTCCGGATATTGTCAGGCTGATGGCTCCCGGGGCGCTGCTGTTTTCCGATAATGTGCTTCAGGATGGAACTATTGTACAGTCCCGGTACGGGGTGGAACGGCGGGACAGAACCATTCATGGAAGAATGAGGGAATATCTGTACAGGATTAAGCATACGGAAGAGCTGGAGAGCGCAGTGGTGCCTATTGGTGACGGTGTGGCATTAAGTGTGCGGAAGGACTTGAAAACGCATGAAGGCAGCGGGAGTGTAAGCAGCAGGGATAAATCGGGATCATAGACTGCTGTACAGGCAGGATGACAGAAAGGGAACTGGTATGAGAGATACAGAACTATTAATGCCTGCAGGCAGCCTGGAGGTGCTGAAGACGGCAGTCATCTATGGTGCAGACGCAGTGTACGTGGGCGGAGAAACTTTTGGGCTTCGTGCAAAAGCACACAATTTCACTGTAGAAGACATGAGAGAGGGAATAAAATTTGCCCACAGCCGAGGAGTCAAGGTATATGTTACGGCAAATATTCTGGCCCATAACCAGGATCTGGATGAAGTAGAAGGATATTTTGAGGAGCTGAAGGCTGCAGGGCCGGATGCTTTGATCATTTCTGATCCAGGAGTGTTTATGGCTGCCAGGCGGATTCTTCCTGATGTGGATATTCATATCAGTACTCAGGCAAATAACACGAATTATGGAACATATGAGTTCTGGCATGGCCTTGGCGCAAAGAGGGTGGTATCTGCCAGGGAATTGTCTTTGGAAGAGCTTAGGGAGATTCGGCAGAGAATACCAGAAGATATGGAAATCGAAACCTTTGTCCATGGAGCCATGTGTATTTCCTATTCAGGGCGGTGCCTGCTGAGCAATTATTTTACAGGGCGGGATGCTAACCAGGGTGCCTGTACCCACCCATGCAGGTGGAAGTATGCCCTTGTGGAGGAAACCAGGCCTGGTGAGTATATGCCGGTGTTTGAAAATGACAGAGGGACTTTTATTTTTAATTCCAAGGATCTGTGCATGGTGGAGCACATTCCGGAGCTAATGGAGGCTGGGATTGACAGCTTTAAGGTGGAAGGACGGATGAAGACAGCGCTTTATGTGGCCACAGTAGCCAGGGCTTATCGCAGAGCTATAGACGACTGGAAGAAGGACAGGGAGGTGTTTGACAGGAATCTGGAATGGTATAAGGAAGAGATCGGAAAGTGTACCAACCGGGAATTTACTACCGGGTTTTTCTTTGGGAAACCGGGAAGTGATGCCCATATTTACGGCAGCAGCACTTATGTGAAAAACTATACGTATTTAGGGACCGTTGAGGAGACGGATGAAAAGGGATTAGTTAAGATAGAGCAGAAGAACAAATTTTCAGTGGGGGAAACCATAGAAGTGATGAAGCCCGACGGGAGAAACGTACAGGCAGTGGTACAGGAAATCCGCAGCGAGGATGGGAAAAGGCAGGAAAGCGCTCCTCATGCCAGGCAGGTGATTTATGTAAATCTGGGAGACGGTCTGGAGAAGTATGATATTCTAAGGAGAAGGGAAGTGTAGGCATGATGATGTGGATTGCAGGAATCGGCGCAGTACTGTGTCTGGGCTATTACGGGGTTATTCTGTGTTATTCCGGGATTTCTACATCATTTGCCTGGTTTTGGCTGGCAGCAGGGATCTTTCTTGGAGCACTGGCAGCAGCTGTACTGTATGGGAAGCACAATCCCAAAAAGGTGCCTCTGTGGATAATTGTGTCAGCGGTGACATTTTTGCTGGCTTCCCTGGTGATTTTCTGCGCAGTGGAAATTTTTATCTTTTTAGGAGTGGCAGGAGCCAATACGCCGAACCTGGATTATGTGATTGTCCTGGGAGCTAAGGTTGAAGAGGGAGGCATCAGCAATTCCCTGCAAATGCGCCTGGACAGAACCGTTGAGTACAGCCGGAGGAATCCGGATACAGTGTTTATATTGTCCGGAGGCAAAGGGAAGGACGAACCGGCCAGTGAGGCGTCTGTTATGTATGAATATCTGAAATCCAAAGGTGTGCTGGAGACGCAGATGATAAAGGAGGAGCGGTCAGAAAGCACGGTGGAAAATATTGCATACAGCAAAGTCCTGATTGATAAGATAGAAAGCGAAAAGGACAGACGGATAGAAAGCGCACTGCACAAAGCTCCAGGTCCCTATATGGAAGCAGAGGATAAGCCTATCCAGATCGGGGTACTGACCAGCAATTTCCATGTGTTTAGAGCCGTACAGATTGGAAAGAAGTGCGGAATCCAGGAAATATACGGGCTTGGTTCCCGATCCGATCCAGTTCTGTTTGTACATTTGTGCGTCAGAGAATGTGCAGCCATATTAAAGGATAAATTGATGGGAAACATGTAGCATTACCAGGAAGCAATCACATTTGTTTGCCGCAGATCAAGAAAGGATGCGCAGCAGCCAAAAAGAGGCGGGGCGGAATCCGCCAGGCAGAGGAAAGTATTTTGAGAGCGCTCTTTGGATAAAATGAAGGTATAGAAAAGAAAATCAAAGAAAAGGAATAATCAGCCATGAAAAATGTAAAGGATTTGGAGGCATACAGATTTTTGAGAGAAAAGAAGGTAAAGGAACTGAATTCCATTGCCTATTTTCTGGAACACAAAAAAAGCGGGGCCAGGCTGTTTTTGCTGTCCAATGATGATGAGAACAAGGTGTTTTCCATAGGGTTTCGGACTCCGCCGTCAGACAGTACAGGGGTTCCTCATATTCTGGAGCACAGCGTCCTGTGCGGCTCAAAAAAATTTCCGGTAAAAGACCCGTTTGTGGAGCTGGTGAAAGGCTCCATGAATACGTTTTTAAATGCCATGACCTATCCGGATAAGACAGTATATCCGGTAGCCAGTACCAATGATAAGGATTTTCAGAATCTGATGGACGTCTACCTGGATGCAGTGCTGAATCCCAATATTTATAAAGAGCCTAAGATCTTTATGCAGGAAGGGTGGCATTATGAACTGGAGTCAGAGGACGGGGAACTGATCTACAACGGCGTGGTTTATAATGAGATGAAGGGTGCCTTTTCCTCTCCGGAAAGCGTTTTGGAGAGGCATACTCAGAAAGCCCTTTTCCCAGATACATGTTATGGATATGAGTCGGGAGGCGATCCGAAGGATGTGCCAAAGCTGACTTATGAGGCATTTTTGGATTTTCACAGGACTTATTACCATCCTTCCAACAGCTATATTTATCTGTACGGAGATATGGATATGGCTGAAAAGCTGGAGTGGCTGGACAGGGAGTACCTGGGAGATTATGAGAGGCTGGAAGTAAACTCCGAGATAAAAATGCAGGAGCCGTTTGACGCCCCTAAATCAGAGGAAATCAGCTACTCCATTACAGAGGAAGAGGATGATGCTAACAGCGTTTATTTGTCTGTCAGCGACGTGGTGGGGACGGATCTGGACCCGAGGCTGTATGTTGCTTTCCAGATTTTGGAGTATACCCTCATCGAGGCTCCGGGAGCGCCTTTAAAACAGGCCCTTTTAGATGCAGGTATCGGGCAGGATATTTTCGGAGGGTATGACAGCGGAATCCTTCAGCCTTATTTTTCTGTGATTGCCAAAGGCGCCAGGGCGGAGCAGAAGGGCCAGTTTCTGGCAGTGGTCAAAGGCACTCTCAGGAAGCTTGCAGATCAGGGAATAAACAAAAAGAGCCTTATGGCCGGGATGAACTATTCGGAGTTTAAATACCGGGAGGCAGATTACGGGACTACGCCCAAGGGGCTGATGTATGGGCTGCAGAGCCTGGACAGCTGGCTTTACGGAGGCGATCCGCTGATGCATCTGGAGTATCAGGAAACATTTGATTATCTGAAGAAGGCAGTAGAGGACGGATACTTTGAAGGACTGATCCGGGAGTACCTGCTGGATAATCCTTTTGAGGCAGTTCTGGTGGTGAAGCCGGAGAAGAACCTGACGGCTAAAAATGACAGGGAACTGGTCCAGAAGCTGAAAAATTACAAGGATGGGCTTTCCAGGGAAGAAATCATAGGAATTGTGGAACAGACAAAGGCCCTTAAGTCGTATCAGGATACACCGTCTTCGAAAGAGGAACTGGAAATGATCCCCATGCTGAGACGGTCGGATATCGGGACTAAGGCAGAGGAGCTTAAATGGGAGGAACATCTGATAAAAGGCGTCCGGGTGCTGCACCACAACATGTTTACGGCAGGAATCGGATACCTGAAGGTGCTGTTTAACATGGACAAAGTGCCTGCGGAGGATCTGCCATATGCAGGACTTCTGAAAGCGGTTTTGGGATATGTGGATACCGAACATTACAGCTACAGTGATCTGACCAGCGAGATCCATCTCAACAGCGGAGGGATTGGATTCGGCACTTCTTCCTATGTGGATCTGAGAAATCTGCCGGGATTTACAGGAGTGTTTGCGGCAGATGCCAGAGTGCTTTATGAGAAGCTGGATTTTGCCTTTGAGATGATCGGGGAGATACTTTCCGGGTCAAAGCTGGATGATGAAAAGCGTCTGGGGGAAATTCTGAGAGAGACAAAGTCCAGGTCAAGGATGAAGCTGGAAAGTGCAAGCCACAGTGCTGCGGTGGCCCGGGCAACTTCTTATTTTTCTCCTACATCAGCGTTTAATGACTGCACCGGCGGAATCGGGTTTTATCAGTTTTTGGAAAACGTGGTCAGGGACTATGAAAAGGATGCAAAGAGCCTTATAGGAAAGCTGAAAGAAGTGGCAGGAAGATTGTTTACGGCAGATAATATGCTTATCAGCTATACGGCTGACCCCAAGGGGTTTGCCGCCCTGCCAGCCTCCATGGATAAGCTGACAGAGAAGCTGCCCAAAGGAGACAAAAAGGTTTATGAGTTCTCTTTTAAGGCAGGAAACCGGAATGAGGGATTTAAAACTTCCTCCCAGGTTAACTATGTGGCCAGGTGCGGAAATTTCCGGAATGAGGGGTTTGAGTACACTGGAGCGTTGCGGATCTTGAAATTGATTTTAAGTTATGATTATTTATGGCTGAATTTGAGAGTAAAAGGCGGAGCTTACGGGTGCATGAGCGGGTTCGGACGATCCGGGGAAGGATTTTTTGTGTCTTACCGGGACCCAGGCATGGCCAGAACCAATGAAGTCTATGAGAAGATTGTAGAGTATCTGGAGAACTTTGATGTGGACGAGAGGGATATGACCAAGTACGTTATCGGAACCGTCAGTGCGCTGGATACCCCGTACACGCCGGCGGACAAGGGAGCCAGAGGGCTTTCCGGATATCTTTCCGGGGTGACAAATGAGATGCTTCAGCAGGAGAGGGATGAGGTTTTGAGAGCCCAGCCAAAGGATATCAGGGCTTTGGCCGGGATCGTGAAGGCTATTCTGGATACGGGAAGTCTGTGTACTATTGGAAATGAGGAGAAGATTGAGAGCGACAGGGGAATGTTTGGGGAGACGAAAAATTTGTATAACGGATGATGGAAATGAATATGAAGGAAAACTTTAAATCAGGCTTTGCAGCTTTGGTAGGGCGGCCCAATGTGGGAAAGTCCACACTGATGAACCATTTGATTGGTCAGAAGATCGCCATTACGTCGGAGAAGCCGCAGACTACCAGGAATCGGATTCAGACGGTCTATACAGATGAACGGGGACAGATTATTTTTCTGGATACTCCGGGCATTCATAAGGCAAAAAATAAGCTGGGAGAGTATATGGTCAATGTGGCGGAGTCTGCATTGAAAGAGGTGGATGTAATCTTGTGGCTGGTAGAGCCGTCCACTTTTATAGGAGCCGGGGAACAGCACATCGCAGAGATTCTTGAGAAGGTGAAGACTCCTGTGATCCTGGTGATGAATAAGATCGACACAGTAAAGAATCAGGATGATATACAAAGGTATATGGATGCTTACAGAAAGGTCTGTGAGTTTGCGGAGATGGTGGCTGTCTCAGCCTTAAGGAACAAAAATACCGGGAAGATGACGGAACTGATCTTTAAGTATCTGCCATATGGCCCTCAATATTATGATGAGGATACAATAACCGATCAGCCTATGAGGCAGATTGCAGCAGAGCTAATCAGGGAGAAGGCGCTGCGGCTTCTGGCGGAGGAGATCCCCCATGGAATTGCGGTGACTGTTGAGTCCATGAAAGAGCGGAAAAACGGAATGTTTGACATTGAAGCCAATATTGTGTGTGAAAGGGAATCTCATAAGGGGATAATTATCGGGAAGGGTGGAAGCATGTTAAAGAAAATCGGCACCGGGGCCCGGATCGAAATTGAGAACCTTTTGGGAGCAAAGGTGAACCTGCAGCTTTGGGTGAAGGTACGAAAAGAATGGCGGGACAGCGAAATCTATATGAAAAATTACGGGTATTTTCAGCAGTAATATTACTGCCGTACAGGAAATTTTGGGGATTCCTGTACGGCTTTCATTATGGGGAATTTTGCTTTTGGCAGGACAGCAGGAAAATCTGAGGATACCTTGCACATTGAAAATGCAAATGATATGATAACCAGTAAATAATGAGCAGGAAAAAGCAGGACGGGAGGATTTCATGAGAGAGGCTTTGGAGATGACTGGTATGGTGATTAAAGTTTCCTCAGTGGGGGAGTATGACAGAAGACTGGTAATATTGACCTTGGAACGGGGAAAAATCACGGCCTTTGCCAGAGGGGCCAAGCGTCCCGGAAGCGCTCTCATGGGGCCGTGCCGTCCTTTTGCTTTCGGGAAATTTAAACTTTATGAAGGCAGGGAGTCTTATACCCTTATATCTGCAGAGATTACCAGATATTTTGAAGAACTGGCCGGGGACATGGAGGGAGCCTGCTATGGGCAGTATTTTTTGGAGGTGGCAGATTACTATACCAGAGAGAATGCGGACGGAGGCGGAATGCTTTTATTGGTATACCAGTCTTTGAGGGCCCTTTTAAAGCCCAGGATTCCCAATGAGCTGGTACGGCGGGTGTTTGAATTGAAATCCATGGTGGTTAACGGGGAGTATACAGAAAAGCCCCCGTTTCCTGTAAGTGACTCGGCAGGCTACACATGGGAATATGTGGTTATGTCTCCTATGGAGAAGCTGTACACATTTATTGTTACTGATAAGGTGCTGGAGGAACTGGGCAGGTGCGTGGACAGGAATAAAAGCCGGTACATAGACAGAGAGTTCCATTCCCTGGATATTTTAAAGGCTTTGACGGCAAAAGCATAATTAAGGTATTGAAAAGAATCCGGAAAAAGGGTATACTGTCCAAGACAGTAGCAGGCAGGAGGAAGATTATGAAAAAGGCAGGGCTGACGGCGTTTTTGTTAAGCCTCGGGTTGGCAGCAGCAGGATGTTCACCGAGGACCAGCGCCTTTCCCCCAAAGCAGAATGGGATTTATGTGACAAGATCCGGCCAGGTGTATACTTCCATTGTAGAAAATTACGATCCATCGGATACAGGCTACAGCGCAGAGGAGCTGAGAGCCATGGCGGAAGAGGAATTGGCGGAGTATAACAGGCAGTACGGCGCAGGAGGGGATGCGGCTTTAGTTTCCGTTGCGGAATGTATGGTGGCGGAGGGAAAGGCTTCTATCGTATATCAATATGCGGGACCTGAGGATCTGTGCCGTTTTACTGACATAAGCCAGGATACAAAGAACCATCCGGAAAATCTTATGGTGACTACGAATTCCGCCAATCTGGCAGAGGAGGGCATTTCCGGAACCTGGACGGATGCCAGAAAGAATCAGGTTGCTTCCTTGGAGACGGTTACGAAGAAAAAGGATCTTCCCATGGTAGTAGTAAGCGGTGACGTAACGGTTCAGACAGAGGGGCGTATTCTTTATTACAGCGGCTCTGTGAACCTGAAGGACGAATATACGGCTCAGGTGACAGAAGGAACGGCTTATATCGTGTTTCGATGATGGATGAAGGCAGTTTTGCGGCGCTTAGTTCCTGATGCATCAGGTTTCGCATCTAAGGTGGTCAGGAATGAAATGCAGGCCGGATAATAAATAAAAATAGAAGGCAGGATGATAAAATGGAAAAGACCATGGAAAAAATTGTGGCGTTGGCAAAGTCCAGAGGGTTTGTGTATCCAGGCTCTGAGATTTATGGAGGTTTGGCAAACACCTGGGATTACGGCAATCTGGGAGTGGAACTTAAGAATAATGTGAAAAAGGCATGGTGGCAGAAATTTGTTCAGGAAAGCCCCAACAATGTAGGCGTGGACTGTGCGATTCTGATGAACTCCCAGACCTGGGTAGCTTCCGGACATCTGGGAGGGTTCTCCGATCCTCTGATGGACTGCAAGGCCTGCAAGGAGCGTTTCCGCGCAGATAAGCTGATTGAGGATTATATGGAGGAGAACGGCATTGCCATAGAAGGCAGCGTAGACGGCTGGTCTCAGGAGGAGATGAAGCAGTATATTGAAGAGAAAAATATCTGTTGCCCAAGCTGCGGAAAGCACGATTTTACGGATATCCGTCAGTTTAACCTGATGTTTAAGACATTCCAAGGCGTTACGGAAGATGCAAAGAATACGGTATACTTAAGACCAGAGACAGCTCAGGGTATTTTTGTTAACTTTAAGAATGTTCAGAGAACTTCCAGAAAAAAGATCCCCTTCGGCATCGGACAGATTGGAAAGTCTTTTAGAAATGAGATTACCCCAGGCAACTTTACATTCCGCACCAGAGAATTTGAGCAGATGGAACTGGAGTTTTTCTGTGCTCCCGGAACGGATCTGGAGTGGTTTGCTTATTGGAAGCAATTTTGCATTAACTGGCTGAAGGATCTGGGCATGAAAGATGACGAGATGCGTGCCAGAGACCACTCTCCTGAGGAACTGTGCTTCTACAGCAAAGCAACTACGGATATTGAGTTTTTATTCCCCTTTGGCTGGGGAGAGCTTTGGGGCATTGCTGACAGGACGGATTATGACCTGACACAGCATCAGAACACTTCAAACCAGGATATGGCGTATTTTGATGATGAGAAAAAAGAAAAATATATTCCCTATGTTATTGAGCCGTCTCTTGGCGCTGACCGCGTGACTCTGGCCTTCCTCTGCGCAGCATATGACGAGGAGGAGATCGGAGAAGGCGATGTCCGCACAGTACTTCATTTCCATCCGGCTATTGCGCCGGTAAAAGTAGGCGTGCTGCCTCTGTCCAAGAAACTGAATGAGGGGGCAGAGAAGGTATATGCAGAACTTAGCAAATATTTTAACTGTGAGTTTGATGACAGAGGAAATATCGGAAAAAGATACAGAAGACAGGATGAGATAGGAACGCCGTTTTGCGTCACTTATGATTTTGACTCTGAGCAAGACCATGCAGTAACCGTGCGGGACAGGGATACCATGGATCAGGTGAGAATACTCATTGAGGATTTGAAAGGTTATTTGGAGGAGAAGCTTAGGTTTTAATCCTTAAAATATTGAAAACACAATGACTTCTCTAATGCCGGGTGATACCATAAATGTGCTGCAATGTGTGCTGCTGATTTCTGCATTCTGGGAAAAGACTGCCCCATAAATGGGGGAACAGAGAGATTTTCAGAACGTCCTGCATGGGAAGGCGGAAAGAAACAGGATTTAGTGGAGGAACAGCGTATGTCCATGGAACAGTTGTCATTGTTTGACAGACAGGAAACGTATCACCCGCTGGCCAGCCGGGTAAGGCCGGAGGCTCTGGAAGATTTCGCAGGCCAGGAACATCTTTTGGGAAAGGGAAAAGTGCTGCGGAGGCTCATTGAGAACGATCAGATTCCATCCATGATTTTCTGGGGGCCGCCAGGAGTAGGAAAGACTACTTTGGCGGGAATCATTGCCCACAGGACCCATGCCCGCTTTATTAACTTCAGTGCGGTTACCAGCGGCATTAAGGAGATAAAAGAGGTAATGGCCCAGGCAGAGTCCAGCCGAAGAACCGGTATCAAGACCGTGGTGTTTGTGGATGAGATACATCGTTTTAATAAGGCGCAGCAGGATGCCTTTCTGCCTTATGTGGAGAAGGGGAGCATTATTCTTATTGGAGCGACTACAGAGAACCCGTCTTTTGAGATTAACAGCGCCCTCTTGTCCAGATGCAGGGTGTTTGTGCTGCAGGCGCTGTCAGCGGAAGAACTTACAGAACTTCTGAACAGGACGCTGAAAAGCGAGAAAGGCTTTGGCTACCTGAATATAGATATTTCTGAAGATTTGGTGGGCATGATTGCCCGGTTTGCCAATGGCGATGCAAGGACAGCCCTAAACGTGCTGGAGATGGCGGTGACAAATGGTGAGATCCGTGCAGACAAAACTGTCATAACAGCCGAAGTGCTGCAGCAGTGCATTGGCAGGAAAAGCCTTTTATATGATAAAAAAGGGGAAGAGCACTACAATTTAATATCAGCTCTCCACAAGTCAATGAGAAATTCGGACCCGGATGCCGCAGTGTACTGGCTGGCACGCATGCTGGAGGCAGGCGAGGACCCTCTGTATGTGGCCAGAAGGCTGGTGAGATTTGCCAGTGAGGATGTGGGCATGGCGGACAGTCAGGCACTGCAGCTGGCGGTGGCAGCTTATCAGGCATGCCATTTTCTGGGTATGCCGGAGTGCAATGTGCATTTAAGCCATGCGGTTATTTATCTGTCCATGGCGCCTAAATCCAATTCTGCTTACAAAGCCTATGAAAAGGCGAAGACAGATGCCCAGGACATGCTGGCGGAGCCGGTTCCCCTGGTAATCCGTAATGCTCCTACAGAGCTTATGGGACAGCTTCACTATGGAGAGGGGTATGTGTATGCTCACGATACAGAGGAAAAGATAGCCAGAATGGAATGTCTGCCGGAAAGCCTGAGAGGAAAGGTTTACTATGTGCCTACAAGGCAGGGGGCGGAAAAGGAGGCAGAAGAAAAATTAGAAAAAATCAGGCAGTGGAAGGCTTCGGACTGCTGACGGAGGTTTTTTTAGTTTCTCTTCCTGGCAGATCAAATGATGAGAGCGAAAGCTTTAGGACTTTTGCCCGGCAGGAATTATTTCCTGCCGGGTTTCATAACTCTGACGAGACAACATCAATTCAGCAGATACAGCAGGCCTTCTTTTGTCAAACAGCTTGATCAAGTCTCTGCTTTTTCCTTTATTGTTCTGAAAATTCAAAGGGATATGTTTTATCACAGTTCATCATGATTCATGGATACCCCTTAAAAATGCCGATTCTATCGAGATTATTCAACATCATTCTTTACTATATGGCTTGTCAATCGCCGTCTTTATTTATGTGTATATTTCTCCTATTTGGGGTGGAAATTGGGGTAAAAATGGGGTAGCATCCCAGGCACTCCTGACGGTTCCCAAAGCTTGTCCCTCTGGCTTTGACGGTCATGGAAAGCTTCACTCTGAAAGCCTCTGACAAGGAATAGCCGGCCTTTTTTAATTCATTGGCCATGATACAAACAGCTTTTCTTATGTTGGTTATCTGCTTCATTCTGTTTGGCTCCTCCCTGTTGATGATATAAGTATACTATATTTATGCAAATATTTCTGTGTATTTTATATATTTACACAATTATATGATTGTGGTATAGTATTGTTTATACTGGGAATAGTATTTCTCTATTTCCCCAATCCTTAGAAGAGAAAGAAGGTGCAATATGCCAGCCTCTAAAGCTCAACAAAAGGCCACGAACAAATACATTTCAAAAGCCTATGACAGAATCAATTTAACTGTTCCTAAAGGTCAAAAGGATACCATTCAATCCCATGCAGAAGCCCATGGTGAAAGCGTCAATGGCTTTATAGGACGTGCAATCACCGAAACCATGGAGCGGGACAATCTTTCCCCTGCTGCCTCCGAAACCCAATAACCACCCACCAGAAAGGAGAAAATCATGTCAGCACTACAGGCACAGCCGGAAATCATTACCCTGGAGCAATACGAAAATCTTCCAGAAGATATAAGAGCGGAGGTGTTTGAGGGCCGGATTTATTATATGGCTGGCCCATCCCAGGTTCATCAAACAATCCTTTTAGAGCTTTCCACGGCCCTTAATTCTTATGTAAAGAATAAAAAAGGCGGATGTAGAGTGTTTATTGCTCCCTTCGATGTAAAGTTATCCACCAGCCCTCTCCTTCTTATCCAACCAGATATTATGATTATCTGTGATAAAGATAAGTTAGACGGAAAGCGCTGTAATGGGGCTCCTGATTTTATCATTGAAATCGTATCACCCAGTAATCCATCAGATGACTATATCCGCAAACTGTATTATTATAAAAATTATGGCGTCCAGGAATACTGGATCGTTGACCCAACGAGCCAAACGGTCCTTGTATATATCTTTAAGCAGGATTCTTTTAATGTTCGACAGTATTCCTTCCAGGACAAAATAAAAGTCAACATCTACGACGATTTATGGATTGATTTCAAGGCTCTGGGCCTGTAATCATCCTCTCTAACGTTCCTCTGGGGTTCATCCCTGGGGGGACTTTTCCTTTAGGCAAAATATAAGCCTGCTGCCTTCCTGGACTTCGTTCAAAGGACGCTCCCAAGTGTTTCTGTTCTGGAAAAGCACAGACACATACCAAAAGAGTGTGGCTTTTATGCTTCAGCCCCCAGGCCAAAAGCGGCCCCGGCAGCTGGGGAGGACAAGCCGGCTTTGGCCTTTTATCCACGCTGTACTGTTTCTTACGTTTCGAAGGGCATTTTCCCCTCATGCCTCGCTCCTTTGCAACATTTTGGAACATGCACCCCTATATATTACGCATATATGGCGTACAGGGGTATATATTTCCTCGTTACCCTTTATTTTATATTTTTGTTGCCAAACGTTACCATTAGCGATGGTTCTCAATCAGGGAGGAAAAAGGCCGAAAACAGCGGATTTTCCCACATTTGGAGCGTGTTTGTTTTCGATTTTATCTTTTCCCGGTCCTGCCCACTGCTTCCCTCATGAGCTCCTCTGCCAGTTTTATATCAAGATATAAGACAGAAATTGAATGCTTTCCCTTCCTGCTGCCGTTGAAGACGTCTTCCTGTTCCTCCAGCTCAAATTCTCCGAAAGTCTCTAAGATACAGCGAACGCTGCAGCCCTGTTTCTTTAATTCTGTTTGGAGTCCTTCGCTCAGATCCTTATCCGTTCCATGGAATGCGGGAGCCATGACTATCTGTATCGGTCTGTGGAAACAAGTGCCCCAGCTATCACAGTACTCTACCATAAGATTCCTTGTCACAGTGGGGATACCTACTGAACGGAGTCAGTCATCAACATTTGCCCATCACCCCGTTTTTTTATCATGTATTTCATCCAGAGGCTGCATTTATTCATCATACAGACCTTTGATGTTGGTCAATACGCAGACATTACCATAAGCTTTTACCAGTGCCTGGGTTCCCAGATCCGCAAGCATTCCCGCCATCTGAAACTCGTCAGCTGGCTTCTGCTCCTTGCTCTCCTCTAGGATCAGCAGGGCGGCCTCTTCCTTGAAATCCCTAAAAATGATTCTGTTAAAGTCTCCAAATATCATGTCATTCTCCTTCCTTTACTCGTTGAAAGCAAACGTTCATGGGCCTGGCAGAGGACACACCACCGCCTATGAAGGTCAGGCGCAGGCATTTGGCATCTCTGAACTTAAGCCGCCTAATGGGCGGCGGGACTTTTAAAGTAAACCTGAATAAAAATACCCATTGACAAAATATAGCTTTAAAGATAAA
This sequence comes from uncultured Hungatella sp., assembly GCA_949879025.1. Taxonomy (GTDB): domain Bacteria; phylum Bacillota; class Clostridia; order Lachnospirales; family Lachnospiraceae; genus UBA3402. The sequence goes on from CATLBO010000053.1 coordinate 20,778, forward strand.
ATGTTAGCATGCTTACAAAGTGAAGGGAAGGCTATATCCCCAAGGTGCCAGAGAGGATCATTTCATGGACAAAAAACATTTAGGATTTGAAATTCGGACCTTATCAAACCTGATTAACCGGAGGATCAACCAGATGGTGGCAGAGGAGGAGAAGGAGGCCTTGACAGTCCGGCAGGCCTGGGTGCTTAAGTTTCTCGTATGCCAGGGAGACGGGGCGGCGGCCCAGCGGGATATTGAAGAGAGATTTTCCATTCGCCGGTCCACAGCCAGCCATATGCTGACTCTCATGGAGAATAACGGTTATATTAAAAGAGTTCCAGTGCCTGAGGATGCCAGGATGAAACACATTGTGGTTACAGAAAAGGGACTGGCGGCCCATGAGCGCATGGCGGACAGGCTCATACGGTTTGAGGCTATGCTTCAGAAAGGCATGACGGATGAAGAACTGGAGAATTTTCTTTCCATTATACAGCGGTTAGAGGAAAACATTTTGTAGGATGACGATTCTGTACTTCCAAGATCTCTCCCGTATCTGCTTCTGCGGCGGATGGCATGCCCTTTTGTATATGAACATCAGACAAAAAGCAAAAGCCTGATCGTAAAAAAACAGGGCCAGAGAGATTTTGAAGCAGGCTATTACAAGAAGGAGGAAATGTTTATGAAAGATAACGGGCAATTATTTGAGGAAGCCCCAGTGGCAAAAGCCGTGGCGGTTATGGCTGTACCCACTATGATATCCATGCTGGTGGTGGTCATCTATAACATGGCAGATACTTTTTTTATCGGACAGACCGGCGACCCTATGCAGGTGGCGGCTGTTTCCCTGGCAACACCTGTGTTTATGGTGTTTATGGCTTTGGGGAACCTTTTCGGAATCGGCGGCAGTTCAGCCATATCCAGAGCTTTGGGGGAAAAGAAAGCAGAGAGAGCCAGAAATATCTCTTCTTTTTGCTGCTACGGTTCCCTGGGGCTTGGGATTATTATGGCTTTTATCTTTTTGGCAGGCATGAATGGAATTCTGAAACTTATCGGTGCCAGCGCAAATACCATTGATTATGCAAGAGATTACTTAACTTACATTGCATTTGGAGGCCCGTTTATTATGTTCGGAACCGCATTCGGCAATATTCTGCGGGGAGAAGGGGCGGCAAAGGAATCCATGATAGGCAATATGATTGGAACAGTGACAAATATCGTGCTGGACCCCATTATGATTCTTGGCCTGAACTGGGGCGTGGTAGGCGCAGCTGTAGCCACAGTTATCGGAAATATGGCAGCCAGCGCATTCTATCTTTTGTATTTCCTTCGGAAAAAGTCCGCTTTGTCCATTCGATTAAAGGACTTTAAGGCAGGGGAGCGGATCGCTGCCGGAGTCATGTCCATCGGCATTCCAGCATCCCTTAATAATATCCTTATGAGCTGTGCCAATATCGTTTTGAACCAGGTTCTTATCAGCTATGGCGACACGCCGGTGGCAGCCATGGGTGTGGCCATGAAGGCCAATATGCTGCTGGTGCTTCTGCAGATTGGGCTTTGTTCAGGGATTCAGCCGCTGATCGGCTATAATTACGGGGCCGGAAATAAGAAACGGCTTTTGCAGGTGTTCCGCTTTACCGGGATCTGTGCCGTGGTTATGGGAACACTTCTGACAGTTTTGATGGTAGCGGCCAGAGAGGCAGTTATCAGGGCATTTATTAATGACAGCCAGGTAATTTCTTACGGTATTCAGATGGTAATTGCGCTGCAGATATCCGGGCCGGTTCTGGGGATACTGTTTTTGTGCATTAATACCATTCAGGGAATGGGAAAAGCCATACCCTCTTTGGTTTTGACCATATGCAGGCAGGGCGTGGTATTTATTCCTTCAGTGTATCTTCTTAATGCCATATTCGGACTGGACGGCGTAATCTATGCCCAGACTACGGCAGACTTTATTTCTATTGTTCTGGCTCTTATCATATGTCTGGAAATTTTCAGAAAGATGGAGAAAGGGGCTGTCGCTTTAACGAATGAAAATTTGTGAAGCGGCAGCTTCATTTTTGCTGTTTTTATATGTGATTTCAAGGAAAAACCCCAAATTATTCTGTTATTCCATAAAAATAGCATACTTTAATAAACCATTTGACATGGCTTGAATGTTTGTTTTAAGATGTTTAAAATCAAGCGCTTTTCACTGGGAACAAATGAGTCCCTGTCCTGCCTTTTTGAATCTTGTTATGGAGCTTGTT
>CATLBO010000054.1 GCA_949879025.1 uncultured Hungatella sp.
TCCTTCTGCTGTGGAAAGACGATGTTAACGGAGGTTATAAGCCGCCCACTGGGCTGAGGATCTGCATGACAATCAGCTATATTTTTGTAGTAATTATGACGACCTCCGCTTTATCCAATCAAATCCCTAAAGTTTTGGCAGCATTAGGGATGTAAGAGCCATTTTGAAATTCATGTTTCTGCTATCAGGAAGCAGGGTGCGTATCCATTGAGAGGTACGCACCTTTTTCTCTGAAAGTCCCGCCGCCGAACAGACGTCATCAGCTAAAGGTGCCAATGTGCCTCCAGGCTTTATTGAAGATTGCTTGCAGTCATTAGCTGAGATATGGTATGATATAGGTACATTTCCTTTTTAGGCAGGCTGGTCCGCCCACAAGGGAGATAGAACATAAACAATCAAGGTCCGGGCGCTTTTCAAACGCCTGGCAGCAAAAAGGAAGGAAAGGGGAATATATGAAGATTGCATTGATCAATGAAAACAGTCAGGCAGCCAAGAACGGGCTGATCCTGTCTGCTCTGGAAAAGGTAGTTGTTCCCATGGGCCACACAGTGGACAACTATGGTATGTATGGCGCAGATGACAAGGCTCAGCTGACCTATGTCCAGTGCGGCATTTTAGGTGCCATCCTGCTTAACAGCGGCGCAGCGGACTATGTGATCACCGGCTGCGGTACAGGGGAGGGAGCCATGCTGGCTATGAACAGCTTCCCAGGAGTGATCTGCGGCCATGTGGAGGACCCGGTTGACGCTTATACCTTTGCCCATGTAAATGACGGCAATGCCGTGGCCATTCCTTTTGCCAAGGGATTCGGCTGGGGCGGCGAGCTGAATCTTCAGTATGTTTTTGAAAAGCTGTTCGGTTTCGGCCATGGCCAGGGATATCCGCCGGAGCGGGTGGAACCGGAAATGCGCAACAAGCGGATTCTGGATGAAGTGCGGCAGAAAACGCTGCGTCCTCTTACCCAGTGCCTTGACGGCATTGATCCGGAATTGGTTAAAGGCGCTGTTGCAGGAGAGCGTTTTAAGGAACTGTTTTTTGCAGGATGCAAAGATTCGGCTATTGGGGAATATGTAAAGAAACTGATTTAGCCTGTCCTGGCTCTGTATGCAAGTAACCATGCCGCTTTCTGACTCTGGCTTTCTGCAGAGCCAGAAAGCGTTGAAACCTAAGGGGAAGAAAAAATGGCGGAACTGACATCCATGATGAATATTGGCAGAAAATGGCCAGGAAACTGACGGCGATGGGGATTGACTCATGGGAAAAAATGCCTGTTTAGGTGCGAAACAGGCATTTTTTTAATTAAAAGAAACATATTTCCAGGCATGCCTGGTACATTTGTACACATTAGAAGGCCTGATTCGAAATCATAATTTTGACCATCTTTCAGATATATGGATACGTCCAATTCCCGCAGCAGGGATTATGGCTTTAAAAGTACGGGTATTATGTCTTGTTTTGAAAGGGCATATATTTCCGGCTTTCAAAGAAAGGAAATGCGTCAATGGCATCCAGAATATCCTGAAAATCTTCCCTGGGCGCCAGCTCAATATACTGCCTGAGCAATTCCTGTTCCTGCTGCTTAAATGGGCCGTAAAAAATATCGTAAAGATTATGACCCCGGATGCAGACCTTGAAAAGCTCAAAATTGTCCTTCAGATCCTGTATGGTATCCGGTTTTCTGCCTAACAGCTCAGTAAACCGCCGTCCGCTGGACAGACGGTGCAGGTATTCATTCCATTTGGCAAAAAGAGTTTCCCAGAAAGCGGCTTCGCTTTCAACGATGCCAATTCTGGCCATAACTTCAGGATTCAGAAAGTAATTTTCAAAGGAATAATATTTCAGGATCAGCACGTTGTGTCGGCGGACCTTGGGCAGCTTATCTGCGTCTTCGGCATTGCGCTGGTCATAATACCGGCACAGCTGGGAGGCCAGAAGCTCCGGATCTTTGCCGTCCCCATCCCGGATCATTAAAAATTGATCCTGAAGGTACACCTGATTCATGTATTTCAGATTGGCATAGGTCTTAATATTGGTACAGCTGTTAGTGGTAAGAATGGCAATGCGGGAAAGATGGCCGTCTGCGTCGTGAAGTTCTGGATAATAGTTCCTTAAAAGCAGCGGCAGACGGCTTTTATCCTGCTTTCCTTCTACAATAAACACAAAACTTACATTTAAAAGATCACTGGCTCCATAGCCCAGATCGTCCAGAATCCGATCAAGATCCCCATGCTCCCGGACAAAGGGACAGCCGTCTTTATCTGTGGATACCTGGCAGAGCTGGCCGCTGGTAAAGTTGGCAATCAGGTTGGGAGAGTGGGTGGAAAAGATCACCTGATTTTTCTTAGACAGCCGGTACAAAATAGCTCCGGCTGTCTTTTGCAGGGACGGGTGGAGAAACAGCTCCGGATATTCCACCATAATAATGCTGGGAATCCGTTTCTCGCTTTGAATATAGGTTTCCAGCAAAGACAGCATGTAAATGCTTTTCATGCCATTGCTTAAATCTTCAATGGGCTTTGGAGATTGATGGCCGTCCCGCAGGGTTTCGGCGGTTACACAGAACAGATTGTCAGGATTGCAGGCCAGGGTGTAGCAGATTTCCTCAATACCGCCGTTTTTGCGGTAGTTTTCATTGACTTTTTCAGAGAAGTTTTTCAGGTTCATCTGGTACATTTTATACTCCAGAAGCCGTGTGGTTTCGCTTAACAGCAGTTCTTCCGGCTTTTTTTGATTAATGAGGCCGATGCAGTTGAAACAGTGATTGCACAGCTTGGAGGGGCTGAACATGCAGGCATTGGAGCGCAGATGGCGTAGCTGTTCTTCATCCTGAAACAGCAGCAGATCCTCCTGAAAAGCAGTAAGCTGGCGGCTTACGTCAATAAAGTACAGGCGTGGAATCAGCTGGGGGATAAATCGGTTGTTTTTGCCAATGCCATCATGGTAACGGATGTCGTGATTGTGATTGATAATGCAGGTGAAAGAAAGCTGGCTGCCGTCAAAAGAAGGAAGCTTGGCGCAGAAATCACGTTTCCATGTATCAAACCGCTTATACTGGCTGACTGTTCCATAATGATGAAGCTGGGCCAGATCTTCTTCAGTAATGTCCAGAGTCATAGATATTTCAATATTCTGGTTTTTCTCGTTAAAATCATCTTTGGATATGGGATAATTTCCCAGTACTGCGCGGATGGCTTTCAAGATACCGGTTTTGCCGGTGTTGTTTTTGCCTACTAAGATGAAAGCATTCTCAATGCTTTGAATTTCCAGATTGCGGATGGAGCGGAAGTTGCGGACAAAAAGGCGGGTAATCTGCATGGAAAGGGGCCTCCTTTAGGGTGGTGTGAGAGCATCATAAGAATAGTATAGATAAGGTTGAGGGAAAATGCAAGGTGCTGTTGGGGGTATACTGATATACAGCATCGGACGCAGGCAAAGAGGGCAGATCCAAAATGGTCTATGGGAAACCCTGTTCCGGCAAGGGCATTAGGCGGCATTACAAGAGAATACGTAGAGAAGCCGCAGAACTTTGCGGATCGGAGGGATATAACAACAGGCTGCTGATTTCAGAAAAAGCAGGAACCTTTATACGGATAAACTGCCGGAAGCCATGAAAAAACATGATGCTGGAGGCAAAAGATCGTTCCAGCATCATGAATTCTAAAACAGATACGATTATTTCCAGCCATCCGGCAGAAAAGCCATGGTGTTGGCTATCATGTCATCGGCCAGCTTCTTTACATCTTCCTCATTTGCGCGGCCTTTTACAAGTGGGTCATTTAAAAATGCTTTGTAAACCAGATCCCTGCAACAGTCTGAAGCGGCCTTTAAAACATCCTCATGATTGGCGACATGAGGCAGGATCAGAAGGCGCACAGGTTCAGGAAGCGGCCCTGCAATTAACGGCTTAATGGAATCCCGGCTGAACACCGCATTGGTTTCCACCACGGCAGAAGCAGGCAGATTAGGAATCTGTAAGCCGCTATTGGGAATATTCACGTTGCTGATTACCCGATCCAGACCGCATAAAGCTTTTATCAGCAGGATTCCCTCCTCGCCGGAAGGCTTCCGCTCCATCTCTTCCAGGCCCTCTGCCAGACGGGAGCTTTTCGCAAGCCGCTGTCTTAGATCTTCTTTTCTCCAACGGACCGAGGTCAGGCCGAACTTCCAGCCAGCTACGGTTTCCGGATCTTTTAAATATTCATTCCCTGGCATAAACTCAGCCAAATGGCGGTCACCGGCAGCAGCGATGAGTCCAAAGCGCCGGAACAGATCAAATTTTACCCTATGTGCGCAGGCAAAGCTGTTGTTTGCCCAGTTTCTGTCAGGTTCCCTGTAGCCTTCCTCGAAATGTCTCTCTATGTAGTCTCTGTAAACGGGGAAGAGATCAATGTCTTGAAAAGAGGCCTGGTCAAACCAGGTAAAATGGTTGATGCCTAGCACATTAACATGGATATCGCGGCGGTCAATATGGTCAATCCCTAAAACTTCTTCAGCAATGCCTTTTAAAACCTTTTCCGTGCCGAATACCTCATGGCAGCATCCAAACGCCTTAATCTGCGGAAATACATGGTATAAGACTTTTACGCAAAGCGTCATGGGATTGGTGTAGTTTATAACCCAGGCATTGGGCGCCCAGGCTTTAATGGCCTTTGCAAATTCAGTAAACATGGGAATCGTCCTTAAGGCGCGGATAATTCCTCCCGGCCCTGCAGTATCGCCTACAGACTGGTAAATGCCAAGGCGCTCTGGAAGATGGACATCGGATTCCATCTCATCAAAAGTACCCGGCAGAATGGAGATAATGACAAAGTCCGCCCCAGTTAATACCTCTTCCATGGAGGAACAGGCAATATAGTTCCATTTTCCTGCAGTATCCGGCTGCGCCGTTAAATGGTTTCCGATGATTTCATTATTTTTTGCAGCCTTTTGGTCAATGTCATACAGGCGAATAGTTCCGCTTAAGGAATCATCCATGGACAAATCAGTCATAAATGTCCAGGCCCATCCTCTGGAGCCGCCGCCTATGTAGGCAATCTGCAGATTGGTTATGGTGCGGTGCACATGGTTCATGGAATATCCTCCTGAGTATTAGGCTATTTTCCGCTTAAAAAGGCGCCAACCTTTTTATCCTCTGTGCGGATATGGGTTACCAGTACGGCAATATGCTGGTTAAGGATGCTTAAATCCGAGACCGTAGGGCCTGCTGCAGGAATCGCATTAACAATATCCCGCAGTTTCCGTGTATATGTCACATGAAATTGCTTATGTGCAATGATATTGGGATATTTGTTTTTCTGCTGAAGTTCCTCCTCATGGGAAAAATGCTTGTTCACATAATCCAGAAGAAACTTTATGGTAGGCTCAATAGCGGCCCGCCCTTGTCCTTTGGAGCACGCCTCCATCAAAGCGTTTACAGCCCTGAACAGTTCCTTGTGCTCCTGATCAATGATTGCGCTTCCTGTTTCCAGATCCTTTGTCAATTCATACCTCATAAAATGTCATCCCTTTCTTATAATTTATATAGTAAGGCGGTGTGCACAATGAAGTCAGCATGAAGATAAGTTTTGCATATGCCGTCTTATATATGCTCCTTTAAGATTGCCTGATATTCAGTGCTGATTCGCTCATAAGCCTGCCTTGTAGGTTCGCACGCCTCATCAGCCTCAGTTATGATTTCGTCAAAAAAAGTTGCCGCTGCTGATACGATTGCTTCATCCAGTTCTCCCTTCCGGCACATATCCCAAAGAATGGCCAGGCTCCGCTCTTTTGAGTAGGCCTCCTTATAGCTGCGGCTCATGCACAGCGCACTGATAATGTCTGCCACAGTCAGCAGACGTTCCGGAAGGGTCAGATCTTCATGGGAAAGCCCTGACGGGTAACCGGAACCATTTAGCTTCTCATGGTGCCGCAGGGCGATTCTGGCTATAGTCTGATCCACGCAGCCATCTATGATTTGGCCGCTTAAAACCACATGCTGGCGCATAATGGCCATTTCTTCCGGCGTCAGACGCCCTGGCCTTTCCAAGATGGAAACAGGAGTTCCGATTTTGCCCAGATCATGGAGCATGGCCCCATAATAGATCTGCTGGCAGGTTTCTTTTGAAAGCCCCATATGCTGGGCCAGCCGTAGCCCGATCTCCATAACCCCCATGGTATGAGTAACCGTAACTCGGCTGCGGAAATCAATGGTGTGAATGACCATTGTCAGATATGCTTTGGCTTCGCTGTCATCCAGCAGGCCGCAGGACAAAGCAGCATTAAGGCAGTCAGGGTCATCCAGCCGGGAAAAGGTTCCTGATTCCCGGCATTTCTGCCACAGATCAATGGATTCCGGTGAAAAGGTGCATCCTCTTCCGTTGGAAAAATGCTTTTCCAGTTCCTCCTCCGGCCGCTTTACCTCGTCATGCCATACCACTGCCCGGTCTGCAGTATGGAGCATCTGGGAATAGTGCCGAAGCAGCCTGGGTTCGTGTTCCATAGTGCTGTAATCCGCATGGTGATAGAGAATTGTCTTGGCCCATTCTCCTAGGGGAGTAAATTCTCTTAAAAAAAGATATCCATAGATGGAATGCTCCCACACGTTTCCCAGCTCAAATTTTACCAGGTTGTCAATTTCTTCTGTGCGGTAAGCGCCTATATCGTGCGGCAGAGCCAGCAGGCTCATGTTCTTTCTGACAGATGCATCATGACAGCCGTCAGCTTCCAGCATATCCTGTACCAGAAGCATCACTTTGACTCCATGATCAGTCAGCCGTTTGTCGATAAGATTCAGTCCGCGGCGCATTACAGTAATTACTTTATCACTATGTATTATTTCCATATTATTATCCTCGTTGTCAGCCTGACTTTCCTCTGCATCATCATACCATAGTAGTCTTTGATTTGCAACCAATAAGAGGGGACAGAAATTACTGCGAAAGACCTGCAGCCCAATAAGAGACATAAATTCAGGTATGCCAAATGCGCCCGCCGGACTGTTATGTGTGATGGTGCATCTGCAGCCAGGCGTATGGGGGTATTATGAAAACATATTGGAAAACAGGAACGTTTATGACATATTTTCACTCGTTTATGACAGAGACTGAACCTGCTTTGCATTTTGCCGATATAAAAATTAGGACTGTAGGATACTGAAAAAGAAAGAAGGTGAGACTGTGCTGTCAATTGCTGTCTGTGATGATGAACTTCTGGAATGCCTGGATATATGTGCAAAAATAAAGACATGTCTGGAGGAACTGAAGATCCCTTACACCATAAAGCAGTTCTGCAGAGGAAAAGAACTGCTTTTATGCCTGAACCAGTTTGATCTTATTTTCCTGGATATCCTTATGGATGAGATGGACGGCATGGAGACTGCCAGAAGATGCAGGGAACTTGCGTATGAAAAAATGCTTGTCTTTCTGTCTTCCAGCCGCAGATATGTGTTTGAGGCCTATGATGTGGAAGCTTTTCACTATCTGGTGAAGCCTGTAAGCCAGGAAAAGCTGAAATCCGTCTTAAAACGGGCAGCAGACAGGGAGAGGAGCGTTTTCCAGGAATATATTATAGCCAGTCAGAAGGGGCAGAGGCGGAAGCTGTTTTTAGACCGCATTCTGTATTTCGAGATGAAGGGCAGGCAGGTGGATGTCCACGAAGAAAAGGAGATCATTACCTATTATGAACAGATAGGAACTTTAGAAAAACAGCTTTTGGGAAAGGGATTTTTCCGATGCCATAAAAGCTACATGGTAAATTTAAAGCATGTAGATGGCTATAACAGGCAGGAAGCAATCCTTGACAATGGAGAGAGGATTCTTATGGCCAAGCGCAGATACGAAGAATTCTGTCAGGCAATCCTTTCCTATATGAGAAAGAACGGGGGGCTCTTATGAAAGGAACGGCTTACGATCTGGATATGTTTCTGTCTGTTGTCTGCTATGGGGCATACGCTTGCTGCGCCGCATGCTTTTTTAGAAGGCAGTTAAGGGGGAAACCGTGGGAAGGAAGGTTACTGGGCGTCCTGCTTTTTTTCGGCCATATGATTACTGCAGCGGTTCTGGCAGACAGCAGCGTTCCCTATATTCTCGGTGCCCTTGGCAGCCATATACTGCTGATTGGCCTGGTTCTGACAGTGTTTGAAGAAGAAAAGGAGAAAAAGGTACTGGCAGGGGTTATTTGGAAAACAATGACAGGATTGATATGGAATTTTACTGAAGCATTTCTTTCCTGCGGAGGTCTGGTTTTCATTCATGCCGTATCAGGCAGCGGCTCCATGACCTTTATGGGCGCATGGACAGAACGGACGATTCTGCTTATGACTTATGCCATGGGGATCATGGCTGTAAGCCTTCTGGCAAAACCTCTTGAGCCTGTTTTTGTTCATAGACAAAAAAGCTGGTGCATGAGCCTGGCCATTCCCCTGGCATCTGTGGTTCTCATAACAGATTTAGCCAATTGGGCTGCCAGCAACGGAATCATGGTTCACAACTGGGAAAAATACGGGCTGTATGAAAATCAGCTTTTCAGTCACGGAGCCATGTGTATGTTTACCGCTTTGGCCATGGCGGCATCAGGGTTTTTTGTGTTTGGAATGGAGCGGATTCACCGGGAGGAAATAGCCAGAGACCAGTATCAGTCCCAGGTTATGTATTACCAGATGCTGGAGGAGCAGTATTGTCAGATGGAACGGCTTAGACATGACATGAAAAATCACATGATCGCCCTGGAAAATCTGGTAAAAAACAGACAGTGGGATCATGCAGGCCGTTACCTGAAGGACATGGCAGAGGCAGGCAGTCTGGAGACGGAAGATCCGGCTACAGGCAGCCTTGTTTTGGACGCCCTTCTCTACCATAAAAGACTTCAGGCAAAAAAGAAGGGAATAACGTGGCAATGTGACGCAAAACTGCCAGGTGACTTGCCTATAAAAGAAACGGATCTGTGCATTATTGCAGGAAATATCCTGGATAATGCCATAGAGGCCTGTCAAAGGCTTCAGGAAACAGAACCATTTATTCAGGTGCATATGGGGGCAATAAAGAAATGCCTTCTTTTGGAAGTGAGAAACAGCATGGAGCCAGCAGACGGCAGGGAAATTTTCAAAAGCAGGAAAAAGAATCCCCAAAGGCACGGCCTGGGACTTGCCAATGTAAGGGCGGCAGCGGCAAATTATAATGGGACAGTGCACATAGAAACAGAAAACAAAATCTTTTCTGCATCGGTTCTGCTGCCTATGCACTGTGAAATCAGAGAATCCCTTAAATAAGAGAGTACGCCTTGTGCTTTTGATATTCTGCGCCTATCCGCCGTATATGACGTGAAAGAATCCGTATAAGTCATTGTGCTAAAACTACCTTTTTCTATGGCGATAATACTGATATGCGGATGCGTATAAAATCAAAAGCCGTATAAGGGTTTCGTTCAAGCATATCTGATTGATGAGAAGCCGCCTGCAAAACTGATGCAGGAAAGTGCACATCTGTGAAGCAGGGTCAAGATTCAAAAACATAAAGCAAGGAGGTCAGCCAATGAATGTAAAGACAATGGAAGGGCTGGCAGGAGCCAGTACCAGCATCAGTATGATATCTACCCCCATGAATGTGGCAAAGGAGGCAGAACGCAAGGGAGATACAGATAAAATGAAGCGGGCGCTGAGCTACGCAGCCGGAGTCAGGCAGCAGGCAGAGGAATATGGCGATAAAACAGAACAGGGCATGAAACTGGATGGAAAGGAGGCAAAAGAGCAGGAGAAGCTGCGGCAGGAAAAGCTGATTGAAGCCAGAAGAGAAGAACGCAGAGAGCAGGAAGAGCAAATTGAGCACCAGTCAGGAGCAGGGGAAGGCCCAGATATGGATACGGCAGAAATCAGCCATGAGGGAAAAACTCAAATTCAGACAGAAGGCCAGCCTTCCTTGGAGCAAGTATCTGATGTGCAGGATATAACGTATGACAAGTCAGGAGAAGCTGCCCAGGTAGCGCAGGAGACAGGAGAACTTGTAAATGTAAGTGCATAGTTCAAGTCCGCAGGTCATGACAAAAGGCATTGACTTTTGGGACGAAATCCTGTATAGTCTAACCTAGACGGCACGAAGCTGTCCCGGCTAATACGGAAGTGTTAGGTATTTAAGAAGAATCGGCAGATTATTTACAGATGGTATGCTTAGAAAGCACACATATCCTCAGAAGAGGATTTGTGTGCTTTATTTTGTCGAAGCGTCTTGGTTAATCAGCCGAACTACATTTTAAATTTCAAAAATGAAAGGAACATCTTACATGAGAGTCAAAAGAATCATCGCCTTCCTGCTGGCAGCTGCCATGCTTTGTACAGCGTCAGCCTGCAAAAACAGCCGGGACAATATGGATGGCAGCGAAAAAAGGGAGGACTTGGCTGCAGAAAGGGGGACGGCTTCCAGGGACAGCGTTGTCATTGCCATTGGATCTGAGCCGGAAACCCTTGATCCTACAAAAGGATGGGGGCATGGCAGCTGTCCCATTGTCCAGAGCACCCTGGTAAAGTATACGGCGGATCTGGACTTTGAAAACGATCTGGCAGTCAGCTACAATCTGTCTGACGACGGCCTTACCTGGACATTTACAATACGCAATGATGCTTACTTTACAGACGGGAAAAAGGTGACTGCTTTTGATGCGGCCTTTACGCTGGAAACGGCAAAGGCGGCACAAGGCTCCGTTGATCTTACTTATATGGAAAGCGCCGTGGCGCTGGATGATGCAACTCTTAAGGTGGTTCTGTCAAAGCCTGCTTCCATTTTCCTGAATACAGTGGCATCTATCGGCATTGTCCCCATGCATGCTTATGATGAAAATTACGGCACGGACCCCATAGGCTCTGGTCCTTATAAATTCGTTGAGTGGAGACCTCAGGAACAGATCCTGTTTACTGCTAATGAAGAGTATTACGGCGGCGTTCCTGCTATTAAAAATGTGACGGTTGTCTTCATGTCTGAAGACGCAGCCATTGCGGCTGTTCAGGCAGGACAGGTTGATGTTGCCTATTCCACAGCTTCTCTGGGCACTGTGAAGGTTAACGGTTATCATGTAGAAGCCATTGCCTCTGCCGATAACCGAGGCTTCACTCTTCCCCTGCAGCCGGATGAGGGGAAGACCACCCAGAGCGGAGCCCCTGTTGGAAATAATGTAACCTGCAACCTTGAGATTCGTCAGGCCATCGCTTATGCCATTGACCGCCAACAGATTGCTGACCTTGTGCTGAACGGTTTCGGCAGGCCGGCCTATTCGGAAAATGACGGTATGCCATGGAACAATCCGGAGGTAATCATTGAAACAGATGTGGAATATGCCAAGAAGCTTCTGGCTGATGCCGGATGGCAGGATCATGACAATGACGGCATTGTTGAAAGAGACGGGCTGAAAGCGGAATTTTCCTGTTTGTACCCTTCAGGCGATTCAGTGCGCCAGGCAATTGCCATGGCTGCCGCACAGCAGGTAAAAGCCATTGGCATCCAGATCCATGTAGAAGGCACCAGCTGGGACGATATCATGCAGCGCATGTTCACCCAGGCAGTGATGATGGGCTGGGGTTCTGCCATCCCCAATGAAACCTATTATCTGTACCGTTCACCAGGCGCCTTCCAGGATGACTTCTACAACCCGGAAGGTTACCAAAATCCTGTGACGGACAGCTACCTTGAAGCAGCCATGGAGGCCCTTACAGTTGACGAGGCAAACGAGGGTTGGAAAAATGTTCAGTGGGACGGCTCAACCGGCACTGCCATGAAAGGCCAGTGCCCCTGGGTGTGGATTGTCAACCTGGATCATGTAACCTATGTCCGTGACGGACTTTCCATCGGAGAGCAGCCTGTACACGGCCATGGCCACGGACTGCCGCTGATTCAGAACCTGCATCAGTGGGCCTGGGAAGAATAATGTCAGGATGAGGTGTATTTATGAAAAGGTTAATCAGACGGCTTGCCCGTATTCTTGTTTTGTCCGGAACAAAGACAGCGGCCTTGCTGCTGGCAGTAAGCATAGCTGCTTTTGTGCTGATCAGCGTATCACCAATAGACCCGGTACAGCAGTACATTTTAGGACTGGGAACTGCCATTTCTCCGGAACAGCGCACTGAGATTGAGGAATATTGGGGTGCGAACCTGCCACCTGCACAGCGTTACATAAACTGGCTGTCAAATCTTCTCCAGGGCAATCTGGGGGAATCCTCCCTGTACCGCAGGCCGGTTGCTGACATTATCAGAGAACGTTTTTCCAACTCCCTGGCGCTGATGCTGTGCGCATGGACGCTGTCAGGCGTCACCGGGTTTTTTCTGGGGTGCGTTATGGGAATGCATCGGGATACATGGCTGGATAAGCTTTTGAAAAGCATATGCTGTATATTAAGCTCTGTCCCTGCTTTCTGGCTGGGATTGGTCATGCTTCTTGTCTTTTCCGTGGAGCTGAAATGGTTTCCTGTGGGCTTTTCCGGTCCCATAGGCGCAGCCAGCAGGGACGTGACCATTTGGCAGAAGCTTTACCACCTGATCCTGCCTGCCGTTACACTGAGCTTTACATCCTTTGCAAACATTGCGCTGCATACCCGGCAGAAGCTGACAGATGTTTTGAACAGCGAATATGTGCTGTTTGCACGGGCCAGAGGGGAGGGGAACCGGACAATCCTCTGGCGTCATGGACTGCGGAACACTGTGCTTCCGGCTCTGACTCTGCAGTTTGCATCCTTTTCAGAGCTGTTGGGTGGTTCTGTTATGGCTGAAAACGTATTCAGTTATCCCGGGCTTGGCAGTGCGGCTGCTGCCGCAGGGCTGAATTCCGATGTGCCGCTGCTTCTTGGGGTAACTCTGTTTTCTGCGCTTTTTGTGTGCACTGGCAATACCATAGCCAATCTGCTGTATGGGCTTATTGACCCACAGATTCAGGAGGCGGTGCAATGAGAGGACAAAACCGCCGCACAAAGGCCGTAATCGCAGCAATGGTTATGGGAATAGTGCTGGCTGGCATATATGCCTGCGGAATTGTGATTCCCAATGACAGGATTCTGGGCAGCTTTTTGGATGCAGGACAGCCGCCTTCGCAGAAACATTTTTTCGGAACCGATGCCTTGGGGCGAGATCTGTTTTTCAGGACTCTGAAGGGCCTGTCAGTCAGTATGACCGTTGGGCTGGCTGCGTCATTTAGCAGCGCAGTAATGGCCGTACTGGCAGGCATGGCAGCGGCATCCGGCTCCAGGCGCGGGGATGCTGTTGTCAGCTGGCTTATTGATCTTGTTATGAGCGTGCCCCATACAATTCTGGTGATTTTGATTTCCTTTGCCATGGGAAGGGGGCTAAAGGGCCTGCTTATAGGAATATCTGCCACCCACTGGTGCAGTCTGGCCCGGCTTATCCGAGGCGAAGTTCTGCAGCTTCGCTCCAAACAATATGTGGCAGTATCCCGCAGGCTGGGGAAATCCGGCGGATGGATTCTGCTACATCACATGCTGCCTCATCTTTTGCCTCAGCTTTTCGCCGGCCTGGTTCTTATGTTTCCCCATGCCATTCTGCATGAGGCGTCTGTGTCTTTCCTAGGGTTCGGACTGTCTCCTGAGCAGCCTGCCATCGGCATAATACTGGCTGAAAGCATGAGATACCTTTCTGCCGGAATGTGGTGGCCGGCAGTGCTTCCTGGCTTTTCCCTGGTGGTTTTGGTGCTGTTGGCAGACAGGCTGGGGGAACATCTTCGAACGATTTTAGACCCTTACAGCGCTCAGGAATAGGAGGAAAAATGGAACAGAAAAAAGAAGCTTTACTGGAAATCCGCGATTTGTCCGTCTCTTTTAAAATGTATGATCATGGTCTGAAGCAGACGGATCTTCAGGTTATTTCCGACCTGCATCTTACTGTGGGGCCTGGGGAAATTGTGGCTGTTGCAGGCTCATCCGGTTCCGGAAAAAGCCTTCTGGCTTCCGCCATTTTAGGAATTCTGCCAGACAATGCAGCAATAAAAGGGCATATGCGCTACAAAGGGCAGGAATTATCGCCTGAGAGGCAGCAGCGGCTTCGGGGAAAAGAGATTGCCCTTGTGCCCCAGTCCGTTGCTTTCCTGGACCCTCTGATGAAAATAGGCCCCCAGGCTGACGGACATATCAGGCCCCGGCCAAAGGAAAGGCGGAAACAGCTGTTTTGCCGTTTCGGTCTTCCTGACAAAACGGAACGCCTTTATCCGTTTCAGCTTTCTGGGGGCATGGCAAGGCGGGTGCTGGTGTCAGCAGCCATGATTACGGACGCTCAACTGATTATTGCCGACGAACCCACGCCTGGCATGGGCCTGGATCAGGCTTTGGAAGCGCTGAAAATGTTCCGTCAGCTGGCAGATGAAGGAAAAGCAGTGATTCTCATAACCCATGACATTGATCTTGCCTTTGAGTTTGCTGACAGAGTGGCCGTATTTTATGCAGGGACCACTGTGGAAACTGCCCCTGCCGCTGATTTCAGAAACGGCCCTCAGGCCCTGCGTCATCCCTATTCTAAAGCCCTGTGGAAGGCATTGCCTCAAAATGGCTTTCAGCCTATGGAGGGGTTCCAGCCTTACGCCGGAGCGCTGCCTAAAGGCTGTCTCTTTGCGCCCCGATGTCCTTACAAGACAGAAGAATGCATTGAAAAAGTCCCTCCTGTACGTGAAATCCGGGGAGGAGAAGTGAGGTGCTGTCATGGCTCTTGAAGCAAAGAATCTGTACTTTCGCTACAACAGGAAACAGCCGTGGATTTTGGAAAATTGCAGCCTGACCCTGGAGAAGGGAGAATGCGTGGCTGTGTCTGCGCCAAGCGGCTGCGGAAAAACAACCCTTGCCCTGCTTTTGGCCGGATATCTAAAACCGGATAAAGGAGAGATTCTGGCTGACAACAGGCCCCTGCCTTTGAAAGGCCTCTGCCCTGTGCAGCTGATCTGCCAGCACCCTGAGAACGCCATTAATCCCCGCTGGAAACTGAAACACGTATTGGAAGAAAGCGGCGGCATAACCGAAGAGATGCTGGGTGCCTTTGGCATTGAACAGGCATGGCTGGATCGGTTCCCCAGGGAACTGTCCGGCGGGGAACTGCAGCGCTTCTGCGTGGCAAGGGCTTTGTTAAGCGGTGCGGACTACATTATCTGCGATGAAATCAGCACTATGCTGGACGTGATTACTCAGGCCCAGATATGGCAGGTGGTTCTGGATGAAGCCCAAAAGCGCAGCATGGGAATCCTTTCTGTGACGCACAACCAGCACCTTGCCCAAAGAATCGCCGCCAGGACCATTGATTTGGCAAATGTGTGAGCAGCTGATTAAACAGAAAGAAAGGGAAAAACATGGAAGTTGTTAAGCTGGATGGCATCTCCATCCGATTAAAAGAATATCATGATTTTAGCTGGCTGAAGAAATACGGAAAAGCCTTTTGGTGCGTTGACGAAACCGGATCTGGGTGCATTGGCATCGGCATGGAGGACAGAGAGAAAAAATATTTCTGCAAAATCGCAGGAGTCAATACCATGGAGGCGGAGGTAAATCCCCGGGAATCCGTTGAAATATTAAAACAGGCGGTTTCTCTGTATCATGACTTAAAGCATCCCAATTTGGTCAAGGTGATCGAAGCATATGCCTATGGGCCGTTTTATGTGGTGGTTTTTTCCTGGCTCAGTGGCCAGTGTTTATTTGATCATTGGAATTTTGAAACATATAAGGCGAACAGCGCACTGATAAGCCCGAAAGAGAAGTTCCGCAAATTGCCGGCCTGCAAGAAGATAGCCGTGGTAAATGTTCTCTTTTCTTTTTTGGAACTGGTACATAAAAAAGGATACGTTGCAGTTGATTTCTACGACGGAAGCATTCTGTACGATTTCATAACAAATGAGACCATGCTCTGCGATATTGATCTGTTTCGAAAAAAGCCTGTTGTAAATGACATGGGCGCAGACTGGTATGGGACGAAACGCCTGAAAGCGCCTGAGGAGTATGAAAAGGGCAGCCCCATAGATGAGCAGACCAATATATTTACGCTGGGGGCATTGATCTTCGAGTTTTTCGGCAGTTTTTCGGCCGGAGAGGTAAAGGACAGATACCGCCTAAACCGGTTTGTCCCATGTTCGTATGCTGACTGGGAACTAAACGAGGCCGCTTATGAGGCTGCAGTAAAAGCAGTCAGCACAGACAGAAGCCGGCGCTGCAAAACTATTGCGGAATTTAGGGAGCAATGGCTCCAGGCGGTTTCAGCCTTTTCCTGACTTTGGCAGATATGTTTCTTAAAAAGGCTTACAGATCAAACAGGCTCAGCTGGCGGTTTTCCTCATATCCCCGTTTATATGCGCAGATAATGTCCTTCATGTCATATAGAATGCCGTACTTTTGGCATTGCTCCGTAAAACGCTTCCACAGCTTCTGCGCCCTGGGGCTTGGGCATTCATACTGGTTTCCAAAGGCCCTGCCATACTGCCGTGGAAGGTTTTGGCCTGGAAATAACTCCTCCAGCTTTTGAAAATACCATTCCCGCTGTTTGTCCCTTAAAGTCATTCCAAAAGCAGCATAAATAAATCTGGCGCCGGCTTCATGGGCGCCTTTTACAATGCCCGAAATATTTTCCTCACTGTCCTCCAGAAAAGGGAGCACCGGCATAAGAAGGATTCCTGTAAAGATTCCTTTGTCATTCAGATCCGAGATCAGGCCTAAACGCCTGGAAGATATGGGTACGCCTGGTTCGATTTTCTCTGACAGCCTGTCATCTATGGTGGTGACAGTTACCTTGCACAGCACCGGAGAATGTTCCCGGATGCTTTCCAGAATATCTGCGTCTCGAAAAAGAAGGGGGCTTTTGGTGGCAATGGCTGCCCCGAATCCAAAGGCATCTATCAGTTCCAGGCTGTGCCTGGTCAGGTTCAGATCTTTTTCAAATGGGTTATAGGGATCGCTCATGGCTCCGGTTCCCACAATCCCTTTCTTTACTTTTCGGCGCAAATCATCCCGAATAATCATAAGAGCGTTTTCTTTCGCCCGCACACGGTCAAAATCCCCGATCCCATAACAGTCAGACCGGCTGTCACAGTAGATGCAGCCGTGGCAGCAGCCTTTATAAATATTCATGTTGTAGTCAATGCCGAACCAGCCGCTGTCTTTTGTCTTTGTGACAATGGTTTTGGCAGGAATATATTCCATTGCATCCACATCCTTCTCAGGTTATTTTTCTAATCATAACGTGTACGTTATGGTACTGTCAAGCAGCTGGGCAGATTTGCGGAAACATTGAATATAAAAAATTTCTGTTAGCTGCATCAACATATTAATAAGCCAGCCAACAACATAAGCGGTATTGCAATTTGCAATTGAACTATGATAAAATTATAAAAATAGAAACCAGGAAAAATCCCCATTGCCGAAAATTCAGCGGATAGGTATGCAAGAATCATTTGCAGCCATGCATAAACCAGATAAAACCAGGGGCTTTTATCCCTGAAGCGAAAGGAGACACTTATGTCTGAGGTATCAAATGCAGTATCTTATGAAAATGACAGTTCCAGATCAGATAGTGCATATTCAAGTGTGGAAAAATTTGCCGAAGAATTGTCGGAATATGGGACTGGGCACATCAGAAAGCAGGCCCAGGATGGCGATCCAAATGCCCAGGACAAGCTGGGAGACTGTTATAAGCACGGCTGGGGCGTGAAACAAGACTACGAGGAAGCCGTCAGCTGGTACAAAAAAGCCGCCCAGCAAGGCAACGCCGCTGCCCAGAGGAGCCTGGGCTACTGCTATGACTATGGACAGGGGGTGGAGCAAGATAAGGCTAAGGCTGTTTACTGGTATGAAAAATCTGCCAAAGGCGGAGATGTGGATGCCATGCGGAATCTGGGAAACTGTTATTACTATGCCGCAGGCGTTGCCCAGGATTATGAAAAGGCAGTATTCTGGTATCAGAAGGCCGCAGAGAAGGGGCATCCTTACGCAGAAAACAGCCTGGGCGTGTGCTATGATTTAGGCAGGGGAGTTGCTCGGGATTTTAAAAAGGCTGTAGAGTGGTATCGGAAAGCCGCCGGACACGGAGATGAGAATGCTATGTACAATCTTGCAAACTGCTATTCGTTTGGCCGGGGCGTTGAGCAGAATTATGAAAAAGCATTTAAATATTACAAACAAGCAGCAGAACAGGGAAATGCGTCAGCCCAGCACAATCTTGGGGTATGCTACTATAACGGCCAGGGTACGCCTGTCAGCTATCCAGATGCATTCCACTGGTATCAAAAGGCTGCCAGCCAGGGAAATGCACCTGCCCAGTTCAGCCTTGGCTTTTACTATGAAAACGGCGCAGGCGCAGAGCCGGACTATGCCAAGGCCATGGAGTGGTACCAAAAGGCTGCGCAGCAGAACTATGCTGATGCCCAGTACTCCATAGGATCATGCTATGAACAGGGCCTGGGCGTTAAGCAGGATTATGAGGAAGCAGTAAAATGGTATAAAAAAGCGGCAAAACAGGACTGCGCAGACGCCCAGTACGCTGTAGGCGTGTGCTATGAACAGGGCTGGGGCGTAGATAAGGATTACCTGAAAGCTGCTGCATATTTCCAAAAAGCAGCAGCACAGGAACATGCCGAGGCCCAGTATAATCTTGGCATTTTCTGTCAGAAAGGCAGAGGAATGGAAGCTGATGACCTTCAGGCTGTCCAATGGTTTAAAAAAGCAGCAAAACAGGAACACGCCGCTGCCAGATACTGCCTTGGATGGTGCTATGAACAAGGCCGGGGCGTTGAGCAGAATTATGAAAAAGCAGCCCAATGGTATGAAAAGGCAGCGCAGCAAGGTGATGAGGATGCTCAGTTTTGTATTGCCTATTGCTATGAAGCAGGCCGAGGCGTTAAACAGGATTATGAAAAGGCTGTTCAATGGTATGAGAAAGCTGCAGAGCAGGAAAATGTGGATGCTCAGTACAATCTGGCTGTATTATGGAAAAACGGCACCGGAGTCCATCAGGATTTCAGCATGGCTGCACATTGGTATGAAAAAGCGGCTGCACAGGAGGATGCTGATTCCCAGTACATGCTGGGGCTTTTCTGCCAGCAGGGGGCAGGAGTGGAGCAGGACTTGGCTCAGGCTGCACAATGGTTCCAAAAAGCCGCAGAACAGGGACACGCCAAAGCTCAGTACAACCTGGCAGTCTGTTACAGTTCCGGTTCAGGAACGGAACTTGACGGAGCCAAAGCTGTAGAATGGTACCAAAAAGCTGCAGAACAGGGACATGCCGAAGCCCAGGATACTATAGGCTGCCTGTATTTTAAAGGAGAGTTTGTAGCTCAGGATTTCAGCCAGGCCGCTGCATGGTTTAAAAAGGCTGCAAAGCAGGGCAATGTAAATGCCCTGCGCAACTTAGGATGCTGTTATGCTTATGGCTACGGCGTGGAAAAAGATGAGAGGCAGGCAGCAAAATGGTATGAGAAAGCCGCTGTTCAGGGAGATGCAAGCGCCCAGTATAATTTTGGATATTTCTGCTATATGGGATTTGGTATAGAGCAGGATGGAGAGAAGGCCATATACTGGTTCCAAAAAGCCGCCAGTCAGGGCAATACATACGCTCAGACTGCCCTGCAGCGGCTGGGATACCTGTAAAAGGCAATGATAGGATCTGGCCTCCGCCTTATTGAATGGCAGCATTATAGGCGGAGGCTCAGTATATTACTCTGCCATGGAGAAGGGACCCGGTTCTCACAGGTTTATTGCAATGCCCGGCAAACTTTCAGACATCCAGAAGTACTGGTTATGGCTTAAACCGCCCACTCATACTTTCCTCTGTCTCCAACGTGATAGAAATCTCCGTAATTGATGTCAAAGATATCTTTATCAATGCTGCTTACATCGATATGATTCTTAATCAGATACTGCCATATCCCGGCGCCTGCTATATTTCCCTGGAAAAGGATTCCTTCCACCCGGCCGTCTTTTACAATGATTCTCTTATACTGATGCTGATCCTCTCTTATGCACACCTGATCACCTTCCTCCTCCTGGATTCGGCCTACGCACAAAGTTACAAGGCCGAAGAAGTTGATGGTATTCTTTATGGCATAAGTATCCGTATATTCGGCAGTCAAACCGCACATGTTTTTCCCGGCAATACGCCCCTGGTCTGCGGCATTGGGCCAGATGCCTGACAAGGCAGTAATATCCCCGGCAGCATACACATCTGTAGCAGAGGTTCTCATACAGGAGTCTACCGTGACGCCCCTTTGGCAGGCAATGCCGCTGCCTTCCAGACAGGCTAAGGATGAGCGGACTCCGGCAGCCACAATAATCAGGTCGCAAGGAATCGCTTCCCCATTGTCCAGGATTACGTTGTGAATCTTGCCGTCAGGCTGGCACACTGCCTCGGAAGCCTTCCTCTCTAGCACAAACCGGACTCCGGCCTTCTCAAACCGATCCTGATAGGCCTTGGCAGCATGGGCGTCAAGCTGTACCGGCAGAATGCGGTCAGCCATCTCTACAATGGTAAGTTTCTTTCCCCGCTCAATCAGACCGTAGGCAGCGTCCAGGCCTACTAGGCCGGAGCCGATGACCAGCACATGCTTTACTGTCTCAGCCTCTTTTACAATAGACTGGGCATCGGAAAGGTTCCGAAGGCCGTATACATTGGAAGCTTTCCGAAGCTGGCCTACAGGCGGGATGAAGCTGTCAGCGCCATTAGCCAGAAGAAGCTTGTCATAGGAAACCGTTTCCCCGCTGTCCAGCCGGATTTCTTTTTTATCTGGAGAAACCGCTGTCACCCGAAGGCCTTTTTTCCAGTTAATGCGGTATTTATCAAAGAAATCCCGCTCCGTAAAATCCAGTCCAGCCTCGTTTCGCTCTCCGGAAATAAATTTGTGCAGCATGCAGCGGGAGTGTACATGAATATCTGCGGAAATCATCAGGATTTCTCCTGCATGATCCTGATCCCTGATAGCCTTGGCAGCCTGAACGCCTGCCACTCCGGCTCCGACGATTACATATTTCATATTCTACACCTCCTCTACATGAATGGCCTTCTTGGGGCAGGAAGCCACGCAGGAAGGTTCTTTGCCTGCGTCTGCACAGAAGTCGCATTTAATGATCTTGGTTTTCGTTGCCGTGTCAGGCTTGAGAACTCCGAAGGGGCAGTTCATAACGCACATAAAGCAGGAACCGCACCGGGTTTCATCATAAAGCACATGGCCGCTTTCCGGGTCTTT
The DNA here is from genome assembly GCA_949879025.1 of uncultured Hungatella sp. Classification (GTDB taxonomy): domain Bacteria; phylum Bacillota; class Clostridia; order Lachnospirales; family Lachnospiraceae; genus UBA3402. The sequence goes on from CATLBO010000054.1 coordinate 21,166, forward strand.
ATACAGGGCCCCGCTCATGCAGGACTTAACACATTCCGGGTCATCGCAGTGGCGGCAGAACAGAGGCTTGTACTGTCCTTTGGCATCTTTTAAGATAAAATTACGTGATTCATTCTCCGGGTCGGTTAAGTCCAGATCGTAAATGGTTCCCTGAGTCTTACGGTGAGCCTGCATACAGGCAGCGGAGCAGTTCTTACATCCATCGCATTTCTCATATTCTACTATGATGCGTTTCACGTTCACCACCCCTTTCTATATGTGAAGTCCCTGGCGCTTTTCAAGTATGATCTGTTCCAAAATGTCTGCGCTTGCCTTTGCGTCGCTGTTGATAATCACCTGTCCGCCGGTTAGTTCTTTCATATCCTGAGTCAGTACCTGAACTGCAGTCTTGCTTCCGGTGACAAATGGAGGAAGGCCTAAATGGAGAGGCAGTCCTAGGGCAAGGCCATAGCATCCGTCTGCCAATGCCTGCTCTTCCAGCCACTGGGCGGCGGAGAGCACCAGAGGAAGTTCCGGAAGATCCACATGAAGGGCTTCCGCCAGTTCCGTAGCTACAATCTCCAGACGGCCAATAGCAAGACAGGGGCCGAAATTAAGCACGGGGGGGATTCCCAGCTTTTCGCATACGGCCCGAAGCCTGGGGCCTGCAAGTTTGGCCGCTTCTTTTGTCATAAGGCCGCAGTTTTCAATACCGCCTGAGGAACAGCCGGCAGTGAGGACAATAATATCCCTGGCGATCAGCTCTTTTACCAGATCCACAGTAAGAACGTCATGTCCGCCTGCAGTCAGGTTGGAGCAGCCTACCACTCCGGCCACGCCTTTAATGTCCCCGGATACGATCAGGTCAATAAGAGGCTGCCATGTTCCGCCCAGGAAATTCTTCAGAGAGGCTTCACTGACGCCGGTAAGGGTGGCATCATTACCATGTTCTTTCAGAAGATTCATAGGAACGCTGCCCCGGCGGGCTTTGTACGCCTCCAGGATCTCGTCAATGATCTCCTCAGTAACGGCAGGCCGGTTTTCAAAATCAAATTCTTTCAGCTGGGCATTGGCTTTTTTGGCCACATTGTCAATACAGATCTGTTTGATCTTCAGCTCATCACAGATAGGCTCAATCCCTGGAAGCGTGCAGTTAAATTCAGAAATAACCGCATCAATGCCGCCTGTGGCAAGAATGGCCTCGCTGGTATAATTGTTTCCGGCATGGCCGTCGAAAATCTCCGTGTAGTGGGCGCCCCGAAGCTGCAGATCCTGTCCCACGCAGGTACAGCCCACCAGTTTAAATCCCTTGGCGCCGGCTTTCCTGGCCTTCTCCTTCACATCCTCGTCTGTTAACCGGTTCTGGAGGAAGGTGAACATGGAGTGCTGGTGGCCGGTGATCATGATATTGATGTAGTCCGGGTCAATGACCCGAAGGCCCACAGGAGCAAAACGGATCTCGGGTTCCCCAAGGACCACGTCGTTTAGAAGATTGGTCAGCACCAGCCCGTAGATACCGGTGGAGATCCCAAGCTTCAGGCAGTCAAGAAGCATGTTCACCGGGTCGGAGTTCAGATTGGTGGAACATTTGACCACGCCGTGGAACACTTCGGACTTGGCGCCGCCGGGGAGAAGGCCAAGTTCCTGCCACCTGTGGTACCGGGGCTTGTAGGCCAGCTTTTCGGTCAGGGCCATCTTCTCGTACTCGGGAAGGTAGAGATCTTTCAACACGGCAGAGGCCACGGCCTCGGCCCGCTCATGGATGTCCTCCTTATGGATCCCGAAAAGGTCAGCCAGGCGGTTTAAGGGGTGTACGCCCTTGATCTCGCCTGTGGTCTTTGCG
>CATLBO010000055.1 GCA_949879025.1 uncultured Hungatella sp.
CGGCGGCCTCCTGAATCCATCCCATCACTTCCTCATCAATCTCGTCATCTCTGGTTATCATCATGTGATGGGTCCATCGATTTGGGTACGCCTCCACAGCTCCGTGGATGCGGGGCGAATCCACATGACGGCTTAGTCCGAAAGTTATGGTGAGAAAAGCCTTTGGCCGGTCTTTTGCTTTTTTTACGGGAAGAAAAGATGCAAAGGCAAAATTATGTTTATTGGAAAATGAAATCTGGGTTTTCTGTACTTTTATCGTCACATTGCTGATTTCCGACAGAACTTTTTTCTCGAATGTTTCATAAAGAGACAGTGCTTCTGGTTTTTTATCGAAAAATAACAGGGTTTCCTGGTTCATATGTTCCCTCCTGCACCTGAATATTATCATTTATGGTCTAATTGTGCCGCTTTTTTGTCCGCAGCATTGAAAAACCGCAGTAATTCTTAATCTTTATGTATATAAAATTATATCACACTCTAAAGGACATTAAAGAAGAATTTTTACAAATGATCACATGAGTTTTACAGTTGAAAAACGGCATAGCCTGCTGACTATACCGTTTCCTGAAGCAATGCCTGAACACGTTCCTGTCTCTTCTCACCGCCACGGAACCAGCAGCGGAATATCCGGCATTGTCTCTTCATCTGATTCACCCTCTTGGCCCAATCCCCACCAAAAGCTGTTCCCCTGTGAGGGCTGGATTTCCGGTTCTATTGTATTTCCCTGAATAGGCCCTGTTTCTGCGGTAGTTTCGCCGTCAGCAGGCCTGCTTTCCTGGGCGGACGTTGTCTCCTGTTCCATGCTTCCGTCTTGATTTGCACCGCTTTGGCCCCCCTGCAGGCTTCCGCTGTTCTGATCACTATATTCTGGCTTCACAGCGCTTTCCTGGATATCGCTCTCTTCCTGGGTTGTTTCGCCTTCCTGGCCTCCTTCTCCCGCCTGTCCCGGGCTTCCGCCTTGAGACGGCCTGTCTCCCCACCACGGATACCCCCCGGGCTTCTGCCAGTTTTCCCAGTCAGGAATGTTCTCCCATGGCTGATTGTCGTCCATCCAGTCCTCCCAGGATTCCCATATGGGTTCATCGTTCTCTTCTGACGGCTCGCTAACTGACTCCGCATCCGGATGAAGGGGACAGATCTGAGGCACTGTATACAAGGAGTCCTCCGTTTCCCCGCCTGCCGGCACTGCCATAAACACTCTTTCCTCTGTCTCCGGGCAAAATTCCGTAGCCGTCCCCTGGGATTCCATACACACCGCACCCTTTACATGCACATCACATGCAGAGGCAGGAGCCGTCCCTTCTGCGAAGTATTCGCTGTACACTGCACTGCCTCTTGGATCTGCGTCGCATACGCCAGGTACCGCCCTTTTTCCGGATTTTATGCAGATCTGATATTTTTTCACTTCCTGGGGAACCTGAAAGCCTGTATTTTCAAGCCCTTCATGAACTCTGTCCATAATCTTTTTCCAAATGTCTTTATGGTAAGACGTGCCTCCTGTCACTGGCTTGCTGTTATCATTTCCGCTCCAGATTCCTGCCGTATAATAAGGAGTAAATCCCACAAACCACAGATCCTTGTTGTCTGTTGTGGTTCCGCTCTTGCCGGCCGCTGCCATAGACGCCAGCGCCGCCCTTCTTCCCGTAGGGTTAACGGGCGCCGCCGCAAATTTACTCCTTCCTGTCATAACATCCCTCATTGCATCTGTCAAAAGGAATGCAGTCTCCGGCTTCAATGCCTGACGGCTCTCCCTTTGGCTTTCCAACAGCACATTGCCGTCATGATCTAAGACCTTTGTAAAGAATATAGGCCTGGTATACACGCCTTTTGCCCCTATGGTTCCGAAAGCTGCCGTCAGTTCCACATTGCTGACCCCGTCCGTGATTCCTCCCAGAGCCGTAGATGCATTGTAATCCTTTTCCGACAAGGTAGATATGCCCATATTTTTTGCATACCACACTCCCAGCTGGGGAGACACAGTTTCCATCATGCACCGAACCGAAACAATATTCATAGAATATGCAATAGCTTCCCGAATGTTGCAGTACCCATAATATCTTCCATACCAGTTGCGGAACTGTTTTTTTCCTGTCACATAAGGTTCATCATAATACACGGTTGCCAGAGTTGCATTCATCCCATCCAGTGCAGGGGCAAACGCAGTCAGAACCTTAAAAACGGAACCTGGCTGCCGCAGGGAATCCGCTGCCCTGTTAAATGTACGGCTGGCAGTCTTTTCCCCTCTCCCCCCGTTAATAGCCAGAACCTCTCCGTTAAACTGATTCATAAGCACAAAGGAACTTTGGGGCTGGGCTATTGCCAGAAGGCTCTCGCCTTCTATTTCGTCCCCTTCTCCCACAACTGATTCTTTAAAAGATTCCACATCTGCTTTCAGGCTTTCTTCATCACTATACAGCCCATTAAACTCCGCCGAAATCCGGGTTTCATGAAACAGCTGCACATCTTCCTCTGAATAGTTGGAAACGCTTCCATCCTTATGCCTTACTGTCAGCCTGTAGTCACCAGACACGTATGATTCCCCATAATTTTCCGGATTATTAATTTCCCCGTCTACAATCTGCTGAAGTCTTAAATCCTGGGTAGTATAGATGGATAATCCTCCGGAGAAAATCATCTTCCTGGCCAGTTCCCTGGAATACCCCAGCTGTGCAGACATGGCATCTGTCACCTGGCTGATGACTTCATCCGTAAAATAGCTGTATGGCGTAGCCTGGGCTTTAGTCTCCACATCAATATTTTGAATCCTGGAATATACGTCATCTGCCAGGGCTTCCTCTTTCTCCTCATGGCTTATCATTCCCTGTTCCTCCATCTTATCCAAGATCCTCTTTCTGCGGGCAGCATTGTTTTCAGCTCCTGTCAGTGGATTCAGCCGTGAAGGGTTTTGGGTAATCCCAGCAAGGACTGCACATTCTGATAGTGTCAGTTCCCCCAGTTCCTTATTAAAATATCTTCTGGCTGCCACTTTAACCCCCAAGGTATTAGAACCCAGATTAATTGTATTCAGATAGTCCGTAATAATGGTTTCCTTGTCGGAAATCCTGGTCAGTTCCACAGCCAGGTACTGTTCTTGAAGTTTCCGCTCCAGTTTCTCCCGAAACGTCTTTTCCATCCCTCCATGAAATACGGAATTTTTAATCAGCTGCTGGGTAATGGTGCTGCCTCCTCCTGCCGAGGAGTCTCCCGTAAGAACGCCTTTTGCCGCCCGCAGGATAGATCTGACATCTATCCCGTTATTCTCCCAAAACCTTTCATCCTCAATAGCGATAAAGGCGTTGACCAGGTTGGCAGGAATCTCCTCATAAGAAGCCTCCTCCCGGTTGGCCCCTTCCATTACCAGCTTATCCACCAGGTTTCCGTCCCGGTCATATACCGTAGTGGCAAAGCCTTGGGGACGGAAGCTGAGTGCACTGATATCTGGTGCCTTTCCAATGACTTTTCTGGCCCACATAACCGTCATGCCCATAAGCGCAGTCATACACAGGATTGCGATCAAAAGCAGAATCCCTGCAGTTTTTAAGACTCCTTTTGCCAGCTTTTTTCCGCCTGTTTTCATATTGTTCCCCCATCCTGCCTGTCAGCTGCCGTTTTCATCTCACCGCCCGGATACCCAGACTGCCGCATACAAATCTGTTATCTATTTTTCCCTGTATTTTTCTTTATATACAGTACAAAAGCATTGAAAAAAGAGGCGGCCTCACCTGAACCGGCGTGACTGCCTCCTGACTTTGTATTGTTTTAAAAATCCCGCCGCCCAGCAGGCGGCATGCATTCAGGGATGCTGAATGCTTTCGCCTGGCTTTCATGCTCAGCGGCGCATGCAGGTTTACTTTCGGGCCAAATACTCTAAAATCTCCGCCGCATTGGTGTCGGGCTTTACTTTTTCCATTGTTTTCTCAATCATTCCCTTTTCATCAACAATAAAGCTACTGCGCACCACTCCCATGGATACTTTTCCGTACATCTTTTTCTCCTGCCACACGCCGTATGCCTGAATCGCTTTCAGTTCCGGATCGGAAAGCAGAAGAAACGGAAGCTCATATTTTGCTGCAAAATTACTGTGTGACTTCACGCTGTCTTTGCTGATGCCAATAACCGTTACTCCCATTTTCTCAAACTCATTGTAAGTTCCGGCAAATGCACATGCCTGCTTCGTGCATCCTGAAGTATTGTCCCTGGGATAAAAATAAACCACCACTTTTCTTCCAAGAAAATCCGACAGGGAAACCTGCTTTCCGTCCTTATCCGGCAATGTAAACTCCGGCGCCTTTTCTCCTTCTCTTACCATTCCTTCAGTCCTCCTGACATTTTATTTTCATATTGCTTTTGAAGAGTTCTGCTCTTCCAGCACTCTTTCCACAGTTACTGCGATCCCGTCCTCGTCCAAAGACGCAGTTACCTCATCTGCCTGGGCTTTCAGTTCTTCCACCGCATTATCCATAGCCACGGCATACCCCGCATAGTTCAGCATGGAAGCATCATTATGACCGTCTCCAAAGGCCATGATCTCCTCCTGCTTATACCCCATAGGCTCCAAAACCGCTTTTAAAGCCCTGGCTTTATCAATTCCTTTAGCTGTAAACTCAAAATAGAAGGCCCCTGTAAACATGCAGCTTAAGGTATCTTTAAAAGGAGCCATCATGTCTTTATAATGTTCCTGAAGGTATTCCGGGTCAGCCGTCGTCAGAATCTTATTCAGCGGGAAATCCACAAAGGCCGCCAGATCCTTCTCCTCACACAGATTAAAATTCCCGCCCCTTGACTCATATTCCATCACGTTGAACTCTTTTCCGTTTACCATTATCATCTGGTCATACACATTGGTCACATACATGTATTTTCCCTTATCAATCATGGGACGCACTCTGTCAAATTTTTTCATATGCTCCAGAACCGCCTTCCCCTCTTCCACAGAAAGGGCCTGATTAAACAGCACTTTTCCTGTTTCGCAGTCTACCACCTGGGAGCCGTTGTAAGAAACAAGCAGCCCATGATGCCTCTCCATCTCAAGCTCCTTTGCAAACGCCATCAGTCCGCTGGTAGGACGTCCTGATGCCAATATCAGAACCATCCCTGCTTCCTCCGCCTTAAGAAGAGCCTGTCTTGTTTTCGGGCTGATTTCCTTCTGACTGTTCAGCAAAGTCCCATCCATGTCCATTGCAATTACCTTTATCATTTTTCTTTCCTCCTATTATGTTTCTCTATCCTGCCAGCTCATGTCTGACAGGTTTCATATTTTCAAATGTATATAATCCGCTAAATCCCATCTCCTTCAGTTCCTCCTGGACTCCGGCAGACTCCCATCCAATCCACTTAGGCGTGTGCGCATCTGACCCTATGGTGATGATCTCCCCTCCCATCTGGCGGTACAGTTTTAAAATCTCTTTTCCAGGAGTCAGATCCGAAAGACGATACCGGAAGCAGGATGTATTCACTTCAATTCCCTTCCCCTTGTCAATAACCTGCCGCAGAATCTCCTCCACTACGTCCCTTATCTTTTCAAACGGGTAATCCCCGTTTCTGTCATACCTGCGGATCATGTCCAAATGCCCCAGAACGCTGTAATCATTATACTTTTTTACTACATTTAATATTTCCTCATAGTATCTGCGGTTATACTCATCCTGGCTCCTTCCCTGCTGAAACTCATAATTCCAGAACTCCAGATCCTCCACTTCGTGGCAGGACAGAATAATAAAGTCAAAGGGATACCTGTCAAATGTCTCCTGAAAAAGCCCTATGGTATGTACCTGCATTCCAAATTCCATGCCGGAACGGATCTTCAGTTTGTCACCCCACATATCCCTGCACCGTTTCAGTTCTCTGAAATACTTGTCACAATTACAGTTTAAATCCGTCTTCACGCCATAGTCAATATGTTCTGTAAAACAGATCTCATCAAGCCCCATTGCCATTGCCTGCAGCACCGCTTCCTCCATAGGCATGGTGGAGTCATCACTGAATTGCGTATGAACATGGTAATCTGCCAGCATTTTTTCGCAGCCTCCTTCCCCCCAGGCCTTCTCCATATACTCATGAAACTGCTGACTCAAGCTTTTGACCATAATGCTCCCCCGTTTCGGCTAAATCCATCCTTATATTCTCATCTTATTGTTTCTTTTTTCACCCTGTTCAGCCGCTCCACCATAAACACCATCACTGCCACAATAAGCAGCAGATAAAAGGGATACAGCCAAATGCCTGCCGCTCCTGACAGCATTCCGAACAAAGGAGGCATTACCATGGTTCCAACATAGGCACAGGCCATCTGCATCCCCATAACGGCCTGTGACAAATCCGCCCCGAAATTATCCGGCGTTTCATGAAGCAGAGCAGGATATACAGGCGCACATCCGATTCCTACCATAATAAGCCCGGCTCCTGTAATTCCCTGTCCTAAAGGCAGCATCAGCAGCAAAATCCCTCCCACTGTTACTGCCTGCCCCAGACGTACCATGTTTCTGTCATTAAGCTTCATGGTAATAAATCCGCAGATAAACCGTCCTGCTGTAATTCCCAGATAAAACAGAGAAGCCCATTTAGCCGCTTGCCAAGCCCCAATCCCCCGGTTCATGACCATATAGCTGGCTGCCCACAGTCCTGCGGTCTGTTCCAGGGCGCAGTAGCAGAAAAAAGATATCATGGCTTCTTTTGCCCCGGAAAGTTTAAGAACCTTTACAAGGCTTGTTTTCCTTGTTTCATCCTGTCCTGCCTTTTCCTCTGTTTTTGTTCTTTTCCACAAATGCAGCGTGGCAAACAGGGCTGCGGTCAATCCTATCTGCAGCAGTGAGATGGCCCGATATCCTCCTGTCCAGTGGTATCCCCCTACAAGACATGCGCCCATAATATAAGGCCCTATGGATGCCCCGATTCCCCAGAAGCAGTGGAGCCAGCTCATATGCCTTGCCTTATAATGCAGCGCCACATAATTGTTCAGCGCCGCATCCACTGCCCCTGCCCCCAAGCCATAAGGCAGAGCGATGGCACACAGCATCCCAAAAGAATCCGCCACGGAAAATCCCCACAAAGCCGCAGCCGTTACGGCAACGCTGACAGCCGTCACTTTGCCTGTTCCCATCTTCCTTGTCAGCATATCGCTGGACAAGCTGGAGAGGATGGTTCCGCCTGATATGATCATAGAAATGATTCCTGCATAGGACACGGGAACCCCCAGTTCTCCATGGATACTGGGCCACGCTGCCCCTAAAAGTGCGTCCGGAAGTCCCAAACTAATAAATGCGACATAGATAATTCCAAGAAGCAATAGCATTTTTCTGTCCTTTCTGCTGCAGCGTTTTACGCTGCCCTTGTATTTTTCTCTCTTAACTATTATAATAATATTGCATTTATGGTTTCCTTTCTATCAAAAAACAGCCCTGAATTATAAAAATACTGCCAAAAGGAGCAGATAACCCATGTCCTCTTTTTCCCTGCCTTTCACAGATGCCAAGGAGGCATCCTATATCCACACCTCCAACAGCCGTATCAACACCTCCACCCTGGAAGAAACCCTCCGCCATATTACTCCTGACTTTCCCTATACTTCTGATATATGCCTGCTCCACACCCTTCCGGGCTGTACATTTCCCTGGCATTGGCACAAAGAAGTAGAGATCTTTTATCTGCGGAAAGGAACCATGGACTACATTCTTCCTGGAGGCACCCACACATTTTGCCAGGGGGAAGGCGGTTTCATCAATTCCGGAATCCTCCATATGACCTGCTGCCCTAAAAATCAAGTCTGCATTCAGGAAGAGCACCTTTTCCTGCCGTCATTTCTGGGCGGCAGGGATACGTCCATCCTTACGACCCGCTATATTCTTCCTGTTACAGAGCAATCCGGCATTGAACTGTACCGGTTTGACCCTGCCGTCCCAGGCCATGAAAAGATTATCCGTCTTATGAGAGAATCCTATGGCTGCTATGAGGCAGCGCAGGAGGGATATGAATTTGAGGTCCGGGAATACATGGTCAAAATATGGCGCATCCTTTTCTCTCTGACCAAGGATTTTCAGGCGGATAAAAAAAAGCGGCCTCATAGTGACCGCATCAAGCTTATGATGGAATTTATCGCTTCTCACTACCACGAAAAGCTGACTTTAAAGCAGATCGCAGATTCTGCATTTATCAGTCCCCGGGAATGCAGCCGCTGTTTTCACGAAGTTCTGGGGCAGACGCCGTTTTTGTACCTGACAGATTACCGCCTTCATAAGGCCTGCTCCTTCCTGGCCCACACCGACTTAAGCATCACCCAAATAAGCGCTGCCTGCGGTTTTAACAGCAGCAGTTATTTTTCCCAAACTTTCCATAAGGCGTTTGGCTGCACCCCAAGGCAGTATGCCCAAGAAAACCGCTCTTCTTCGTGACTCAGGTACTTTTTCACTTTTTTCGGATTTCTTCCTCCAAAAAGCCGGAAGCCTTGCCCGGCTTTTTGATTCTGTCCTCATCACCTTCTGCAAAAATGCAGCAGGCTTTATTTCCTACACATACCTGTATTTCTTTCTATACACTGCCATAAACCCTGCCGTTACTGCCAATGCCAGCCCTTCTGCTGCCACAATAGCCAGCCATATTCCATTGACTCCCAGATATATGGGCAGGATCAGCACGGAAGCCATTTGAAATACCAGGGTCCTTAAAAATGAGACAGCAGCAGACACTGCCCCGTTGCCCAGAGCCGTAAACAGTGCAGAACCGAATATATTGATGCCACTGGCAATAAACGCCAAAGCATACAGCCTGAACCCGTTTTCTGTCATGGTAAAAAGTTCCCTGTCATATCCCACAAAAATCTTGGACAGCGGATGAGCAGCCATCTGTGCCACTGCCAGCATAGCAAAGCCTGTAACTCCATTCATTATCAGACTCTTTTTAAACAGGTTTTTCAGTTCTTTGTAATTGGCCGCCCCATAATGGTAGCTGATAATAGGCGCACATCCAATAGCATACCCCAGATAAATGGCAGAAAATACAAAGTTCATATACATGATTACCCCGTAAGCCGCTACTCCGTTTTCCCCTGCCACATTCATAAGCTGAAAATTATACAGCATGCTGACCACTGAAGAAGAGATGTTGGTCATTACCTCTGAAGAACCGTTGGTACATGTTTTCACAAACACCCACTTTTCCCATTTTGCCCGGGTCAGCCTGAGAAGGCTTCCGTTTTTCGAAGCAAAGTAAGCCATAGGGATTCCTCCTCCGATTACCTGGCTCATGCCTGTGGCCACAGCCGCTCCCACCAGCCCCCATTTCAAAACGCCTACCAGCAGAAAATCCAGAACCACATTGGTCAGCCCGGCAGCTATGGTGACCATCAGCCCCAGCTTAGGCTTTTCTGCCGTAATCAGGAAACTCTGAAACACATTCTGAAGCATAAATGCCGTCTGAAATGCAAGAATAATCCGGCCATAGACAATACAGTCTTCCAGCATCTTCCCCTTTGCCCCTAAAAATACTGCCGCCGGCTTTAGGCACAGAAACCCTAAGGCTGTCAGCACAACTCCCATAACTATGGTTACATATACCAGCATCGAAAAATACTCGTTGGCCTTGTCCCCCTTTCCTTCTCCCAAGGTCATCGCTACAATGGCGCTGCCCCCTGTTCCGATCATAAATCCCATACCTCCCAGAATCATCAGCAGCGGATATACCAGGTTCAGAGCTGCAAAAGCAGTCTTTCCTGCGTAATTAGATATGAACAGGCCATCTACTACGCCGTAAACAGACGTAAAAATCATCATTATGATCGACGGCATCACGAACCGCATCAGCCTTACACCAGTAAAATGATCCGACAAGCGGATTTCATCCTTGTTCTTTTTCTCAATCTTTATCATAGTTTTCCTATAGCTCCTTTACTTTCTTCCTAAAATGATCCAAATATTTTCGTGTCAGCCTTAAAAGCTCCTGACGCTCTTCTTCTGTCATGGCCCCATGGGTTTCCGCTTCCATTGCTGCCACCGGAATAATCTTTTCCTTCACCAGATCTTTCCCCATCTCTGTCAGAAAAATCTTCATCTCCCGCCCTTTTCCAGGCTTTAAATACAGTACGCCCTGTTCTTCCAGTTTTTTAATTGCAGAATGAATGGTCTGCTTACTGATGCTGGCTGCATTGCAGATGTCTCTCTGAAGACATCCGTCCCCAATATCCCATATGGTATAGAGTATAATAAACACGCTGTCAGAAAGCCCTATTTTTCTGCAGATTACATGATAAAGCCCTTCAATCTCCCGGTTCAAGGCATTGTATTCCTTTAATTGCCGATCATTATCTTCCATCACTATTTTCCTGCCTTTCTTAAACATATTGTCTGCCCGCTATTACTGTAAAAATCCTGCCGCCTGGCAGGCGCATGAATTCAGGGATGCCAAATGCGCACGCCTGACTTTCTTGTGGGGTTGCACGTCCGCTGCCGGGCACATGCTGGTTACCTTAAAAGTCTGCCATCCAATAGGCGGCATGAATTCAGGGATGCCAAATACACCCCTTGACTTTCTTATGCGGTGGCTAATCCGCTTCCGGTCCCATGGAGTTTTGTATGAAATCATACTCACTGCATTATAGTACTAAATCAGACTTGTGTCAAGGGCTTTTTTCCTGGTCAGTCAACCGCAACATTTTTAAAGAAAGTCCTTGCACCTTTTCCATTTTTCTATATAATAGAATGAGAAAAAAACAAGGAGGATAAAAAAATGCCAAAAAGAACCGACATTCACAAAGTACTCATCATCGGCTCCGGCCCTATTATCATTGGCCAGGCATGTGAATTCGATTACTCAGGAACCCAGGCATGCAAAGCTTTACGGCGTTTGGGTTATGAGATCGTACTGGTAAATTCCAATCCGGCCACAATTATGACTGACCCGGAAACCGCTGATGTAACTTATATTGAACCCCTCAACGTGGAACGTCTGGAACAGATTATTGCCAAAGAACGGCCAGATGCCCTTCTCCCCAATCTTGGGGGACAGTCAGGCCTGAATCTCTGTGCAGAACTGTACAAAGAAGGCATTTTAGATAAATATAACGTAAAAGTCATTGGTGTTCAGGTAGATGCTATTGAGCGGGGCGAAGACCGTATTGAGTTTAAGAAAGCCATGAACAGCCTCGGCATTGAAATGGCCCGCAGCGAAGTTGCCTATTCTGTACAGGAAGCTTTGGACATTGCTGATCAGCTGGGCTATCCTGTAGTGCTTCGTCCAGCCTATACCATGGGCGGCGCCGGAGGCGGCCTGGTATATAATAAGGAAGAATTAAAAACCGTCTGCGCCAGAGGCCTTCAGGCAAGCCTGGTAGGACAGGTTCTGGTAGAAGAATCTATTATAGGCTGGGAAGAACTGGAACTGGAAGTAGTCCGGGACTGCGAAGGCAATATGATCACAGTCTGCTTCATTGAAAACATTGATCCTCTGGGCGTTCACACTGGGGACTCTTTCTGTGCCGCCCCCATGCTGACCATTTCTCAGGAATGTCAGAAACGCCTTCAGGAGCAGGCCTATAAAATTGTAGAATCCGTACAGGTTATCGGCGGAACCAACGTGCAGTTTGCCCATGATCCGGCAACAGACCGCATTGTGGTCATTGAGATCAATCCCCGCACGTCCCGCTCCTCTGCCTTAGCGTCCAAAGCCACCGGCTTCCCCATTGCCCTGATATCCGCCATGCTTGCCACGGGCCTTACCTTAAAAGATATTCCATGCGGCAAATACGGCACTTTGGACAAATATGTTCCTGACGGCGACTATGTAGTAATCAAATTTGCCCGCTGGGCTTTCGAGAAGTTCAAGGGCGTAGAAGATAAACTGGGAACCCAGATGCGTGCTGTCGGCGAAGTTATGAGCATTGGCAAGAATTATAAAGAAGCGTTTCAGAAAGCCATCCGCAGCCTGGAAACAGGGCGCTACGGCCTGGGTCATGCCAAAGATTTTGATTCCAAAACGAAGGAACAGCTTCTTAAGATGCTGATTGTTCCTTCCAGCGAGCGTCATTTCATTATGTATGAAGCCCTTCGCAAAGGAGCTTCTGTAGAAGAAATTCATGACATTACCAAGGTAAAGCCATGGTTTATTGAGCAGATGAAGGAACTGGTAGCAGTAGAAGAAACTCTTCTGAAGGAAAAAGGTCATATGCCATCTGACGACCTTCTGTCCGCTGCTAAAAAGGACGGATTTTCTGATAAATATTTAAGCCAGATTCTGGAAATCCCGGAAGAGGATATCCGTAACCGCCGCATGGCCCTGGGCATTGTGGAAGCCTGGGAAGGGATTCATGTCAGCAGCACCGAAAACAGCGCTTACTACTATTCCACTTACAATGCTCCTGACAAAAATCCGGTAACCACAGGCAAACCGAAGATCATGATTCTTGGAGGAGGTCCTAACCGTATCGGACAGGGCATTGAATTTGATTACTGCTGTGTTCATGCTTCTCTTGCCCTGAAAAAAATGGGTTTTGAAACCATTATTGTCAACTGCAACCCAGAAACCGTGTCCACGGACTATGACACCTCAGATAAATTATATTTTGAGCCTTTAACTCTGGAAGATGTGTTAAGTATCTACAATAAGGAAAAGCCTGTTGGCGTTATTGCCCAGTTCGGTGGCCAGACTCCTCTGAACCTGGCTGCTGACCTGGAGAAAAACGGTGTTAAGATTCTGGGAACTTCCCCGGCTGTCATTGATCTGGCGGAAGACCGTGATCTGTTCCGTGCCATGATGGAAAAGCTGGATATCCCCATGCCTGAATCCGGTATGGCTACTACAGTAAACGAGGCCATTGCCATTGCAGGCCGTATCGGCTATCCGGTTATGGTGCGTCCATCCTATGTCCTCGGCGGACGAGGCATGGAAGTTGTCTATGATGATGAGAGCATGACTGGATACATGAATGCGGCAGTAGGCGTCACTCCTGATCGCCCCATCCTTATTGACCGTTTCTTAAACCATGCCATGGAATGCGAGGCTGATGCCATCAGTGACGGAACCCACGCCTTTGTTCCTGCAGTTATGGAACATATTGAATTGGCCGGAGTCCACTCTGGAGACTCTGCCTGCATTATTCCTTCTGTGCACATTTCCCCGGAAAACGTGGAAACCATTAAGGAGTACACCAGAAAGATTGCAGAGGAAATGCATGTCCAGGGCCTGATGAATATGCAGTATGCCATTGAAAACGGCAAAGCCTATGTGCTGGAAGCCAACCCCAGAGCGTCCCGCACAGTGCCTTTGGTATCCAAGGTCTGCAATATCCGCATGGTTCCTCTTGCCACACAAATTATTACCTCTGATCTGACCGGCAATCCGTCTCCTGTTCCCTTATTAAAGGAACAGGTAATTCCCAATTACGGCGTAAAAGAGGCTGTGTTCCCATTTAATATGTTCCAGGAAGTAGACCCGCTTCTTGGGCCGGAGATGCGCTCTACAGGGGAAGTGCTGGGGCTTTCCCGCTCCTTTGGCGAGGCATTCTATAAAGCTCAGGAAGCTACTCAGTCCAGGCTTCCCCTTCAGGGAACGGTTCTGGTTTCTGTAAACGCCAAAGACAAGCCGGAAATAACGGACATTGCCCGAAGCTTTGCGGAGGATGGCTTCAGCATTGTGGCCACAGGGCGCACCTATGATTTAATCTGCAAGGCAGGGATTCCTGCTAAAAAAGTGAAGAAATTATATGAAGGCCGCCCCAATATCCTGGATATGATTACCAATGGACAGATCCAGCTGATCATCAATTCTCCTGCGGGAAAGGACAGCCGGCACGATGACAGTTATCTGAGAAAGGCTGCCATAAAGGCTAAGATTCCGTATATGACTACTATGGCTGCCGCAAGGGCCACGGCAAGCGGGATTCATTATGTAAAGACCTGCGGCCAGGGGGACGTAAAGTCACTGCAGCTGCTTCACAGCGAAATTCATGATAAATAAAATGCCTTTTTCATAAAGAAAGCTTCTGCTGTTTTCATGTTTCCCACACAGCAGAAGCTTTTTTACACAATATTATATGGATTCTTTTTCTTTCAGCAAATCTCTGATCTCTGCCAGCAATTCTTCGGCAGTAGGACCTGCCGGGACGGGTTCAGGAGTCTTTTCGTCCTCCTCGCGGCGGAACCTGGCTGTCACCATTGCAATGGCCTTAACCATAAAAAACATGCAAAAGCCTATAATGAGAAAATCAATAATATTTTGGATAAAGCTTCCATACAGAATCGCCGCCTCTGCGCTTATCTCATTTCCGGCAGAGTCTATCACTGCAGGATGGATCACGTATTTTAAAGTATTGAAAGAAGCCCCTCCCGTTACGGCGCCAAGGGCAGGCATCAATATGTCATTTACCAGCGAAGTAACAATTTTGCTGAATGCGCCGCCGATAATAACACCGACTGCCATATCAATAATATTGCCTTTTAATATAAACTTCTTAAATTCGCCCATAGTGCCTTCCAGTTTTTTCTCCAAAGCTTTCATTTCTTTTCCCATCTTGTTTTATGTCCTCCTCTGTGTAATTACTGATAGCAAATAACCGGCATTCCCTTATACACATAGTCATACAGCAGTTTTGCCTTCTCCGGCGGCAGATTAATGCATCCGTGGCTTCCGGCATACAGGTAAATGGTCCCGCCGAATTTTCCCCGCCAGTTGGCATCATGGAAACCGATTCCGCCGTTAAACGGCATCCAAAAATCCACATGGCTTTCATATTCATAGCTTCCGTCAGCCTTTTTTGCTCCCCTCAGGATTCGGTCGGTTTCTTTATAAGCCAGGCTGTAGATTCCTTCCGGCGTGGCATATCCCTTTGCCACATCCCCTGTAACGCAGGGGGCATCCCAGACTACGTCGCCATCCTTGATCATATAAACATGCTGATTGCTTAAGTCTACCTCCGCATACGTGGTTCCCCAGTCACAGGTTCTGTCTGCTCCTGCTGCTGCATACTGTGGTTCTCTGGGCTGGCTCTGTCCCGTTTGAATCATCCCAATCAGTGCCGCCGTCTCCTGGGCCTGATCCAGTCTCCATCCAAAGGGGCCGTTCAGCTCCACCTCCTTGCCTGCAGCCGTCTTAAAAACCCTGGGTTTGCCTGCTGTGTCATATTTGTCTGCAAGGATCCTGACATAGGCTGCCGCCTTCTCCTGGTCCACCTGTATCTCCCCGTCTGCAGTGCCTGTCAGCCATGAAACAATCTGCTGGCCTGTCAGCATTTCCTCTGCTTCGCCGAATTTGTAAGTAATCACCATGTCTTTGCACTTGTTCATGGTATTGCACAAGTCTTTCAGGCGGTCATCTTCAGAGGTTATAGTTACCTGTCGGTAACAGCCC
Source organism: uncultured Hungatella sp. (assembly GCA_949879025.1). Lineage (GTDB taxonomy): Bacteria > Bacillota > Clostridia > Lachnospirales > Lachnospiraceae > UBA3402. Next base: position 15,331 of record CATLBO010000055.1, read on the forward strand.
TGTTCCTCTAAATTTACACTGCCCTGTCCTGCTGCTGCGGCTGCCAGAATCACGGCCTTTGCCTTTTCCAGCTCCACATCATTGCCCTGAACTTCTTTTATTATGGTAAATGCCTTTCCTTCTTCATAAGCGGATACGCGGGCATTCTCTGTTTTTTGAATTCCTTCGCCGCTTATGCAAGGGAGTCCCTGGATTCTGGCCTCCAGGGCTGCCGTATCATAAGAGACGTTCATTTCTACAGTAAACTGATGCTTTACTGCAGGTCCCTTTATCCGGCCTCCGGCATTCTGTTCTGCCAGGATCGAGGCCAAATCTCCGGTCACTGATGCCTGGTAGCCAATCTCGCTGCCTTTTATGATATCCTTGGTCCCGTCTTTTTTCACAATCTCCAGATTGTAGCTGTCCGGATTCTCAAGGACTTCTTTTGCGCCTTCCACAGTCTGTCCGCTGACATTTGTTCCATTTACATAGGTACCTGTTACGTAAGTGTCTTTCTCTGCACCGTAAACCGGGCCGGAACATAAACAGCCTATCACCGCCAAAATCAATACTGCCCCAGTATTCTTTCTGATTCTCATTAATACTTTCCTTTCTTTAATTTCACATTTTCAATCCGCCTGTTTTTGCTGCTGTATGTCCGGGAAAATCTTTCCTGCTTCATTGGCTCCATTGTTCAGCTGCCGTCATCCCCTTCCGGATATTCCACCATATGGTACTCAAATGCATTCACTACCAAAGTATCTCCGTATTGATCTCTTCGTTTAAATGCACCTCCATAGTTAGCATGGACATGGCCATGAACAAATATCTTAGGTTTGTACTTTTCTATCAATGTCCGAAAACATGCAAATCCCCGGTGGGGCAAATCTTCCATGTCATGAAAGCGGTATGCCGGGGCATGGGTCACTAAAATATCAAACCCTTTATGCCTCCACAGTTTCCACCACATTTTTCGTATGCGCCTTTTCATTGCCCGTTCTGTGTACTGGTTGGATGCCATAGGAATATATTCCATGGAGCCGCCAAGCCCCATGATCCGGATTCCTTTGTGTATATAAATGTTATCCTCAATACAGATGCACCCCTCCGGCGGGTGTTCTTCGTATATTTCATCGTGGTTGCCTCTGATATACAGCAGCGGCGCATGGCATACTGTGGCAAAGAAGCTTAAATATCCTGGATCCAGATCTCCGCAGGAAATAACCAGATCCACGCCTTCCAGCTTTTCCGGCTCATAGTATTCGTACAGTGCTTTTGATTTTTGGTCGGCAAGTACCAGAATCTTCATCAAATTATTCCTCCGCAGCTTTCCTCTCGTCCTCTTTAACTCCCTGAAGGCGAACCAAAGTCTGAGCCTCTTCTGTAAGATCTTTAAATTCCGGAATTATCCCTACTACATTTTCGGCAAGCCAGTCCATGGAAACGATTTCCTCTGCTGTCAGGCTTTTGCCGTCTTTGCACTGGATTTTACCGTTCTGGGAGTAGATAAGCCCGTCAAAGGGGTGGAAGCTTCCTGCACGGATGGAATTCTTCAAAAAATCGATAAGCCGATGGATTCCGTGGGGCATCTTCTGGGAGTATATTACGTCAATCACCTCTGCGGACATTCCCCACCAGTAGTTTACCGCCTTTTTCCTTTTCATAGTCTGCTTTTCTCCTGTGCCCCGGCATATGGATCTGATAATCCTTTCATAAAATTTCCCCCAATGCCAAATTGGCGTGGCCAGATTTTCCAGGCTTCCGTCGGGATTTTTTATATACAGGCCGTATTCCCTGGATTCTTTCTGAGGCGTAATCATCTCCTCACCGGAAATATAGGTAATTCCTTCTCTGTTGAGCCTGTTAACTGCATCTGCATCTTTCGTCCTGGACCACTCCAGGTATACCTTTACATAGGGATTGATCATCCTGGCTCCCAGAGCAAATGCATTGATGTTAGCCACCGTTCCATAGATAGGATAATCTGCTATATATCCCAGCTTATCTGACTTGGTCATGGCGGCCGCTATGGCTCCCAAAAGAAATTTAGCTTCGTACATTCTTCCATAATAGGTGCAGATAGAGGAGTAGGACATCTTGATGGAGCAGTTATAGATCTTCACCTCAGGGTGCAGAACTGCGGAGCGCACGCTTTGGTTCGCCATCTGGGGAGCTGTTGTAAAGATCGTATTGCAGCCCGATGCAATGGACAGTTCTATGGCATTCTCAATCTCAGGCTCTGTGGTTACATTATCAATGGCCATGGTCTTCAGCCTGCCTCCGAAGGCCTGCTCCAAATGCATACGCCCCAGTTCATGGGCATAGGTCCACGGTGAGGTCTTTGCCGTTTTATTGTAGATAAACGCAATCTTCAGCATCTCCGGCTCTATGGTTTCCGCCGGACGCAGCCAGTTCAGCAGAGACGGCTTGTGTACCGGCGTCTCCACTGCCTCCGGGTTTTCCACCAGCTCTACCTGGTTTCCTCCTGCAGCCAGTTCTATCTCTTCCCAGATTCTGTCCAAAGCCCTGGCAATTTCATTTTCTGTCTGATCTTTTGCTTTTTCATAGCTATATACATTTATATAAATCAAAAACGCATCGGAAGCGGTCAAAGCCAGCTTATCCCCGCCTTTTTGAGTAAATGTTTTCGTAAACCTGCTGTATGCGGATTTAAACACGGTGCGCTCTTCTTTGTCCCACACCTGTCCTGGCTTTTTGCCCATAAGCTTTAAAAGCTTTTTGTAGCATCCCTCTTTGCTAAACCACACGTCGCAGTTAAAGGATACCTGGTAAAAATCCAGGAATTCATAATACAGTTTATTCTCTTTCTCGTCCGTCCTCTTTGGAACCAGTCGGGTTACGTATCCGGCGATGCTGTAAGCACCTACATATTTCATGACGCTGACCCGTTTATTTCCCTCCTGAACATAGAAGCGGTTCATAAATTCGTAAACAATAATTGGGTCCTGAATCCCGTCGTCAATCTGATGGTCATAAAGGGATGCCCATTTGGCCCCGAATTCAGACTCTTCCTCCAGAAGGGGCATAAAATTGCCTGCAAATGCGTTGGTCCGGCCTTCGGTCTTCGTGCCGATAATCTTATCCAGAGGAATGTCCATAAGCCCCAGGCTTACTTCTGACGCAATCTCCGTGTAGGACAGGATATTGTCCAGTACAGGAAGGTACGGATATTCGCCTTTATTTAATGAATCCTGATATTGCCTCCTGCCCCGTTTCAACGCATTCATGTAATCATATAATGCCATGTGCCATACTCCTCCTCTTTCTTCCGGATGAACCCTGAAAATGCTTCCTTTGCGGAACTTCAAGCCCGCTTTCTTTTCTCTCTGTCTATTTCACCACAAAGCTGACAGGATTGCAAGAAGGAGTTTCTTAAAATTTGATTACAGGAGAAGGGTTTCCCAAACCTCAGGCGCCCCTTCTGGCAGGAAGCTCAAGTGGGACCGCAGAAGGAACCGCTTTTATTACATGGGCCAGTGCCATGTATAAATAAAAAATGCGGAAATATTTTTTGGTTATTTTTCTGCTTTATGTATTGCTTTTTAGGCTGTTTTGATATATAATACCACACTGGAAACAACGTTGCTCTTTTGCCACCGGGTAAAGAGATTTTGCGTCAGACTTTCTATCGTTAGGTCATAGAAGATAGAAAGTTCTGATGCTTTTTGTTTTTAAGGAGATGTCTATGAAAGCAGAAACACTTTTAAGAGAATTTTTTCAATATGTAATACTAAATATTTGCGGCATGATTGGCTTATCATGTTACATACTTGCTGATACCTTTTTCATTTCAAACGGTTTAGGGGCAAATGGTCTGACCGCACTTAACTTAGCCATTCCTGTTTACAGCTTTATTCATGGAAGCGGGCTGATGTTTGGCATGGGAGGGGCAACAAAATATTCAATCTGCAGAGGGCAAAAAGAATATAAAAATGCGGATAAATCTTTTTCAAACACAATATGCATTATGTCTGTATTGGCTGTCATTTTCGTGCTGGCAGGTATCTTCTTTTCTGAAAAGCTGACAAAACTATTAGGTGCTGACAAAGACGTTTTTCATATGACAAAAATATATTTACAGGTTATCCTACTTTTCGCTCCGGCATTTATGGCGAATGACACAATGACGTGCTTTGTCAGAAATGACGGAAATCCTAAATTATCTATGATTGGTATGCTGACTGGAAGCTTTTCAAACATAATTTTAGATTATATATTTATCTTCCCTCTTAATATGGGAATATTTGGCGCAGTATTAGCAACAGGTTTAGCACCTGTTATCAGCTTAATTGTTTTATCCAGGCATTGGCTTGCAAAGCAAAATCAGTTTCATTTAGTGCGAATAAAGCCGTCCTTTCGGTTGACCGGAAATATCATTTCTTTAGGTGTTCCGTCTTTCATCACAGAAATGGCTTCTGGAATTGTAATAATAGCTTTTAATGCTATTATTTTATACCTGCAGGGGAATATCGGCGTGGCAGCTTATGGCATTGTTGCAAACTTATCGCTTGTGGTTATTTCAATTTATACAGGAATAGCCCAGGGAGCACAGCCAATTTTAAGCAGAGTGTATGGATATGGTGAGCATGAAAGTCAGAAACAGATTTTGAAATATTCCATAAAAACAATGTTGGTTATATCATGCGGCATTTATTTGATTTTTTTATTATGTGCCGATCCAATAGTCAGCATATTTAACAGTGAACAAAATATTCAGTTACAGCAGATTGCAGAAACAGGGTTAAAATTGTATTTTACTGCTATTCCATTTGTGGGATTTAATATAATTATATCCTCATATTTTACATCAATAGAAAAAGCCCTGCCCGCACAGATCGTTTCACTGTCAAGAGGTCTTTTAGTTATAATCCCTATGGCGTTTCTCCTGTCTTTCTTATTAAAAATGACGGGAGTATGGCTGTCTTTCCCAATTACTGAATGTTTTGTCGCTTTAGCTGGCATTGCATTATATATCAAATCAGAAAGAGGTAAGAAAAATGTTTAGAGAAATGCGGAGAAAAAGGCAAATGTTATCCTTTGACGAATGTATTGAAGTTTTGAATAAAGGTACATCTGGTGTACTGGCATTATTGGGCGATAATGGCTATCCATATGCCGTTCCGGTCAGTTATGTATACTGTAATTCAAAGTTATACTTCCATGGTGCAAAAAACGGGCATAAGATAGACGCAATAAAAAAATACTCCAAAGCCTCTTTTTGCGTAATTGACCAAGATAATATTATACCTGAAGAATATACCACTTATTTTAAAAGCGTTATTGCTTTTGGAAATATTCATATTATGGAAAATGAAGCTGAAATAAAAAAGGCAATAGAAAATTTAGCCCAAAAGTACTATCCCGATGATAATGAAACAGGGCGCAATGCAGAAATTGAAAGAGAATGGAAACTTTTGTGCATGATAGAGCTTTCTGTTGAACATTTGACCGGGAAAGAAGCGATTGAATTAGTTAAAGACAAATAATAAGCTTTTTATTCATACCCGATGTCAGTTACTTAGACTATCGGGTTAAATTCTGCTCAAGGGTCTGAGCAAGTATTTTTAATTCTCTCGAAATTACTAAAGGATCTTACCCATAAAGGAAATTCCCATTCTGCCAAAAATTCTCCATGCCAATATTCTGCTGTTTACGAAATAATAGATCCGCCATTCTTTCCTTGTCAGGCTGCGTAGGAATAAACTTAATACTACTCTTTAACATGCCCTTGACTTTTTCAGCAGAACTTTCCATTAAAATTTTATGCAGATATCCCTATCTATTCTCGTTACGCAGTAAGAGCCGATTCTGAACGATATAGGAATGTAACAAACCCTTATAAAATAAGTGTTCCAAGTCTCTGAAGTGTAACATTCCTCTATACTATTTTGTCCATCACTATCCATCTAATTTCTTTTTCCATTTTTATCAAATTTCTTCTTCAATGCTATTTCTGTTGGTAAAATAGAACCAATTAAAGGAATAAGCTGTACTCCACAGATAACCCCTCCTACAGTTCCCACATAATCCTCAGTTTTCCCAATTACCAAAAGCAGGAATATTACTGTTATGGGCACATAATCAATCCGCAGAAATACCATATCTTGCCGCAATATTTATGTGCAAAATCCCATTGAAAATCTCCTTTGCAAGTTCTGATTTACCCAGTTCTAAATGCTGGAATTCATGAATACATGCTTAAAAGTCTTTTATAATTTTTGTACATAAGATAAATTCCAAGAGTACAGTCAAAGCATATCAGCATTGCTCCAACAATAGGTGTAATAATAAAACAAATCCCGGTAATCAGAATTACAATGGAACATCGTTTATACAATAGAGCCATTTCCCTATTATAATCTTTAACATTTCTAACTTTTCCTTTTAATGTTGTATCTCCACTCCAAAAATTGATTGGTTCTTTACTGTCTTTATTGTAGACAGCAATAATTAAAAACGGAATCGCACACATAACACAAGATATAAGACCTATTATTTTTCCCACCATAACAACACCTCCGCAATTTTCGGCTTGTTGTTCTAAGTATAGCACACCATCATATCATACTTTTATTTCTATATAACTTTTTTATGTAAGTTTTATACAAATACACCGCCATTTTTACTTCAATTACATTATTTATTATGGTTTGCTTATTTTCTGCTGCCAAAATACCTCCACGCATTTATTATAGCAAACCTGCATAAATTAGCAACCCATTTTTGAAATGTTATGAGTAGAAAGGAAAATCCCACAAATATTCCATTTATCCCTCATTCATCATCTCGGCAAATCCAAATTCTATGTTACAGCTGAATCCAATAACGCTGCTCAATATGTCCATCCTCTTCAACTTCATTTTCCAATATTCCGCCATTATTAATGATTGATTTTGCTGAACCAATATTGTCTTTGTTGCAGCATATCAAAACTTTGTTAATCCCAAGTCTTTTACATTCGTCTAATGCCAAACCAATCATTGCTGTCGCATAACCTTTTTTTCTTTCGCTTGGTCTGACTCCGTTTCCTATATGGCCGCCAGTCTTTAATAGTTTATCATTTAAATAGTGGCGAATGTTAACAGCTCCTACAAAAATATTTCTATCCCTATCAATACAAAATAAAGTTGTATCAGGAACCCAGCCATCTTTAGTTTCTTCTTTTGTATCAAGATTTTTTAAATAATTATCAAAATCGTGAAAATCATTTGCCCATATTTTCCATGGAGACGTATTAGTGTGATTTACTGCAATATCGTTCTTCCACTCTGTCAACATTTCAAACAGCTGTTCCTTATATTCGTTCGTTGCTCTTATAAGTTCAATATTCATTTTCTCTTTCTCCAATTTTTAATCTGCGGCCTAAAATTCATAATTTATTCCATGTGAAAATAACAGTCCATCTGTTAATTCTATACATAAAATTATAGTGTTCTCATCATCAAAGTTATTATGTCCGTTATTTATCCATTCTGCAAAAGCTCTTTTCAGTTTATCAGCAATTACAGTATTTTCTTTTTTCCCAAAATAGCCTAGATTGACACCTTTTCCATG
>CATLBO010000056.1 GCA_949879025.1 uncultured Hungatella sp.
TTGAAACGGCGGAGTACGACGGACTGAAAAAGCATAGTTATCCCAGCAAAAAAGCAGGAAAACGATCTGGTAATCCATCATTTTCCTGCTTTCTAACTGCTGTCGTAGATAAACGCAAACTATTTCATAAGAAAGAATATACATACCATGCTGAAGACCAGTCCATGATAAATAATTTTTCATTTGCAGCTGCTGCCTCTAATATACCATCCAGCGTCTTAACCTGTTCCTCTGTGATATATTGCTTGTTATAATATAAGAAATATCCGTTATCAGTAGTTAATGGATATGCATACAGCTGATCGTTCACGGAAGCAGCCTCTACTGCACCTGAAAGATTTCTGCTTCTGATGGCATCTATGTTTTTAATAGGGTCCAATGCCCCGGCGGCGGCCAGAGCATTCAGCTGGTCATCAGCAAAGGTAAATACATCTGCGCCATCCTCCAATCCGCCAATTAATGCGTCTTTACACTGGGATTCTCCCTGAACCTCATATAAAATATGAAAATCCGCCTCCCCCTGATGTTCCATCTGAAAGCTTTCAATAATCTGATTCATCAGTTCCGTATCTTCCTCAGCTCCCCACACAACCAGCTGGACTTTTTCAGGTTCTGTATTCTCCAGGAGCACTTCCTCTTCCGGCCTGCATCCTGCAAGTGCCCAGGTACATAGAAGCCCCAGAAGCAATCTGCATATTCTTCTTTCCATGATTTTAGTTCATCCTTTTTATTCCCGTTTCTGCGTGGATATTATACCATTGATACAAACAATTTTCAATATGAGAGTATCACTTTATCAATGTATTTCCTTGCTTCAAACCGGCGGCTTATCCCACAAGGAAAGCATATTCCTTTCTGATCCAGTTTCTGGCGGCAAGAGTTTTTGTAAAATATTGGCAGGCAATAATATCCCTTGTGATTTCTCCGCAAAAAACCTGCGCAATGGTAAGAATATCTTTCATCTGGCACATGCTTGTCTGATGTTTACCTCTGATGGACAGCCTGATTTATCTTGGCAGTCCGATTCCGGGATTTGGCTTCCGGCCATTGTCAGCATGAATCTGGAAGAGTTAAAAGCATATCTGCAAAACGGTTAAAAAGTCATTCAGGCGTCAGACAAATGAGATGTCTGACGCCTGATAACCAATTACCTATCAAACTATCATTTAATTGTAATATTGCTGTCTTTAGCAGCTGCCCAGGCTTTCTCAATAGCGCCCAGAATATCTCCGTGGGCATCCTTCAAACTCATGGTAGCGCCAGAAATACCGTCCAGGCCCTGTTTCTGCTCATCGGTCAGAGCTTCCTGTTTTGTGATATCTTCCTCCTTATCGGAAGTTCCGTGAAGAGGTCTTCCGTTTAAGTCGGAACAGCATGCTTCAAACCATGCATGAACCTCATCTGTGGTCATGCCGGCAAAATATTCCTCAAACAGATCCATTTCCTGCGCCCAGGTTCCTGAGTTCAGCTTGTAAGTATCGCCTCTCTCCCTCTTGGTAGTCCATGACTCAATCTGGGCAAGGAACGTATCCTCTGTCTGCTCCAGAACGGTGTCAACCTTTTCATCATGATTTTCGTCAGCGTTGTAAGTGTGCCCTGGAAAACCGGTAAGCTTCGGCATATGCTCACCGTCATAATTCGGGGTCGCCACCTCCATTACATCTGTGTAGAGAGCCACAATCTTTCCATCAGCGTCAAAACATGCGCCTGCTGCCTGGGTGTTAAAACTGTAGACTCCCACACCTTGATCATCTTTTCCCGGCCCTAAACGTCCAGTGTTGGTAATTCCAAGACCAATCTTTGCCACGCTCTCAGCCTCAACAGGACGTCTGTTTTCATATGCCTTTTCCATAGCAGCAATCAGATTGCCATGGGCATCATTAAGGGACATGGTAGCACTGGCGACAGCGTCAAGAGCAGCCTTCTCTTCATCACTTAAAGCATCATATTTTTTAACATCTTCTTCCTTGTCGGAAGTTCCGTGAAGAGGCCTGCCGTTTAAATCCGAACAATAGGCAGAGTACCATTGTTTCACTTCATCCACAGTCATGCCCCGGAATGTCTCTTCAAACAAATCCATCTCTTCTTCCCAGGTACCGGAATTCAATTTGTAAGTACTGCCCCGTTCTCTTTTACTAATCCAGGAATCAACCTGAGCCAGATAGGCTTCTTCGGTCTGCTCCAATATGGTATCTACCTTTTCGTCGTGATTCTCATCCGCATTGTATCTCTGTCCCGGGAATCCCGTAAGCTTTGGCATATGTTCTCCATCATAATTGGGAGTGGCTACCTCCAGCTGATCTACTTCCAGATCCAGAATCTTTCCGCCATCATCAAAAAGAATATAGGCAATCACTTCATTAATACTGTAAACGCCTGTATCTTTGTCATCTTTCCCCGGCCCCAGACGCCCGCTGGAAAAGAATCCAATGCCGTGGGACAATCCTGTAGCCGCCACTTCTTTCTGTTCCTGGCTACCGGTATTTTCTGTCTCCATGCCAAGAGCTGAACCAATAGCGTTAAACACTCCTTTGGAAGTCCAGGTAGCCCCAGCCACGGCATCTACACCCTCAATACTGCCTTTCTCTATAATGGCTGCCTGCAGGGACTCAAGGGCAGCGCCGCCGATTTCAGGTGTCTCATTGCCGCCGGTAATCTTTAGTTCCACGATCTTGTCGCCATCAAGCGTTACTTCAGCTGTAATCGTTCCACCGTATCCCTCGGCTTCACCTGTTGCTACAATAGTCTCCTTTTCTTCCTGTGTGCTCTCCTGCGCTGCTGTTGTGGAAGGCTCCGTTGTGGCAGGCACCTGGGAAACCGTAGTTTCCGCCGTCTGCTGAGAGTTGTTTCCACATGCCGTAAGGCCTGCACTCATGGCCAGAAATGCACCAGTTAATAATGCCTTTCTCATATAAGTTATCTCCTTGCATAATATTTTTTTAATTTTATCAAAAAATCATGTCAAAACTGTAACTTTTTTCGTTCGTTCCTGTAATTCTATATTCTTTCCTATCATTTGAAGGCAGGCTATGCAAAGCCTTCGTTACATAAACTTTATATAAATCCCTATAGCAGGCAGGCGGGAAGTGTGGTATACTTCTTTCTAATAAATGAATGGTTTGGTTCTATTGAAACCTGATTGAATGTTTACAAAGGCAGGCACCAGGCTCTGCCCTGCAGCTTGAGGAGGCATTCCTTTTCTTTATCGATCTTATGAAAAGGATTTTTGTTGCACTGATTTAGATAGTTTAATTGGTGAATTAACAATGGAAGAAGCCAAGGCCGGAAGCTGCCAGCTTCGCAGGATGAGCGAAGCAGCGCCGGACGGATTGTCGGCCTATGGAGCAGAACGCAAAGCAAACCTGCATGCGCCCGGCTGCGGACACATCACCACACATGAAGGTCCCACGGGCGCATTTGGCATCCCTGAATTTATGCCGCCTATTCGGCGGCCGACTTTTAAAATAAAATGAGAGGTTAGGAAAACTTATGGAATATGGGAAACTGACAAAAGGCGGAGCATTTCTTTGTCAGATGATTAATGCCATTTTATTAGCTGGAATAACCATTTTGATTATAGGTGTATATTATTGTGTGGTTAAAGCAGGTATCCCCTTCCAGGCTCCGCCGTTAGAGCTGCAGATACAATATGCTATCCATATGGGAATTGGAGAAATACTGGTAAGAGACGGATTTCTGATTTCCATATGCGGAGGGGCTGCCCGTTTGGTACTGAGGTTGGTATTAAAGAAATCACATAAGAAATAGGGTTCCCATTTCTAAAATATGAGAGCTGACGGGGCGAAAATCGAGGTATAAATGGGACAGTAGAACGGACGGTCAAAATGCCGCCTCTGGCGAAGCTGCCACTCTGGTAAGGGTATTTTCGTTATATTGCTGTGTTTATCAGCGCTCCTAAAGTTTCTTTGTACCCATAGCCACCAATAATCTCTAATACTTAGCCGCAGCTGCAGCTCCCTGGGACTGATTTATGAGCAGTGTGCAACGGAACGTCATAGGCCTATCAACAGGCCCTGGCCAGAGAAGCCATCTGTCACTTTCCGCATTCTGCCAAGCTGGATCTGTTTCTTTTTTAGTACCATTTTTACCTGTTTCTGCTGTTCTCATCACCCCATATCATCTGGAAATCAAAAACTCTAACTCCAGGTAAAAGAGAATACTCATGGACTTTTCCACTTTAACTCCGAATAAGCAAGTGAAACTGCAGTACTGGCTGGACGTCATCCGGCAATGCAGGGCCTCCGGCCTGACAAACCAGGCATGGTGCGAACAGCACGATATCTTTTTAAAAAGCTATTATTACTAAAGCGCAAAGATCCGGAAGCTGGCGCTTGAAGAACCGCCCCGAAAGAGTCATGGATGCAGGCCGGTAATGGAGCACACTGCGTTGATGCTGGATGCGGCTCCGGAATTTACGGAGATATTCCTCCTCCGTAGCAGACAGGATTCCTATGCCACTCCTGCAGCAGTGCTCCATACCGGTACTGTGACCGTTGAACTCTTTGAAGATACTCCCCGGGAGTTGCTGGAGGCTGTGCTGAAAGCGGTGCTGCCATGTTAGGAGACCTTTCCTGGGGAAAAAAATCTATCTGCGCACCGGGTACACGGATATGAGAAAACGGCTGGACGGCCTTGCCCCGGAGTAGAAGAAAAAAACAGCTATGCCGCAGGAAACCGGTCTTGCGGCTTTTTGGTCGTGGGCAGAGATAAGCTGTGCCGGGGAGTGCATTTCTTGAAAATCCAGAATATCTGGATGGCTATCTGTCATGGGATTCCATGGTACAAGAATGATGCCAATAAGATAACCACTGCCCTTTTAGTATAGAGAGCTGGCAGTTATTTTTCTATCCACTATCTTATTTGACGTTTACTGGAAATAATCCAGTTCTCACAATGTTTGCCATTGTAAATCACGTCATATGGGCAAACTTTCCCTCACGCAAAGAGTCCCCCACCCCAGCTGCGGATTGGGCCAAGCCTCGTACCCCGGTATCTGCCTGGCCCCCCGCATAAGATACGCTTTCAATTTCTCCCCATATAAAAATTCATCTCTTCCGTCCACAATGCCCCACTGCATCAGCAGCGCTCCGCTCCCAGTCACAAAGGGCGCAGCAAAGGATGTACCGGTCACTGCCTCATATCCTCCTCCGCTTTTAGGTGCCATAATCCCCACCCCCGGCGCCGCAATGTCCGGCTTGACCTGATTCGTCACTCTGGTAAATCCCCTTCCTGAAAAATCAGCATACGTTTGATAATTACTGTTATACGCCCCTACTGTTATGGCCATAGCGGCTGTAGACGGAATTGTTAATGTTGTGTCTGGCGTTGACTGCAAAAAATAGGTTGAGCTGTTTAGTACAGTTGATGACGGCAGCCAAAAATCATAATTTCCCTGAATAATTTTCCTTGGAGTTAAATGAAACACCCATATTCCGCTCTGCAGATAGTCACGATGAAGGGGGATAAAATCAAAATAAATCTCTTGGGCTTTACTGTATGGCCCCGGCTCTCCGTAATATAAAAGAATTCTAGTGCTTTCGTAATCATAAGTCTGCGGCCCTATTACTGGCGGCAAAGGCCCAAGAATATTCCCTGACGGAGTGACCAGCGTAATCGAAAACTCATCCACATATCGCTTCCATAACTGAACTGATATTCCGCTTTCATAAGGCGCAACGGACAGTTCCACATTAACTGCGTTGCCCATTGTCAGAACTCCTGAAGCATGGCCTCCGCTTCTTGCCTCATTTCCTGAGCCAATTACAATAACATTCCTTCCATAATTGGAAATCCCATCAATGTAAGTCTCCAAAAGGCTGGTTCCGTCATGAGAGCCATATGTATTGCCGATACTTACATTAACTGATACTGGCATTCCAAGCTCCGCAGCCCTCCGCACTACATAATCCAATGCCTTCATTAATTCTGTTGTCCTTGGAAATCCTAAGGGATCAGTTCTTCCAAGTTTTACCACTAAAAGACGGCTTTCAAAGGCCACTCCCCGGTACTGACTCTGGCTCTGGCTCCCTCTTCCGTTTCCCGCAGCAATCCCTGCCACTGCCGTCCCATGGCCGCTTCCGTCTACGCTTGGTACAATCGCTCTTGCCTCCCTGCGGCTTCCTTGCTTAAGTGCCTCGTTTATTTCCTGCTCCGTAAAAATTCTGTCAAGCGTCTGATCCCATAGTTCCGCAATCCTGGTGCTTCCGTCCTCGTTGCGGAAATCATCATGGAAATAATCAATCCCCGAATCAATCACCGCTACCAGGCACCCCCGCCCTGTCAAATACGGCCCATAGCTGCTGCCCTCAGCCTGAACATAGGTAATACAAGAGGCCGTCTTTCCCACCCCTACAGAAAAGTACAGCCTCTTTGGTTTTTCAATATATTCCACCTGATGCAGCCTGCTTATTTCTTCAAGCTTTGACTCCGGAACCGTAAGGATAGAATATTGATTTAACAGCTCCACCTGTCTCACTCCCATCTGTTCCAGTCCTCTAAGAGGCTGCGAATGCTTCACGATTACTTCCCACATTTTCTCAGCAGGGTCATACCCTATGGACAGTGTCTCCGACCGCTCCAGTTCCTCCGGTGTAGCCTCAAGAGCAAGATTCAATATATTCTCCATCTTCTGATTCTGCATAAACCCTCATAAACAGCGTGCTTTCTTCCAAAATATGTGTCCGTTCAAGAGTCTATGCCTGTACGTTTCCTCCTTGTCTCTTAATCCTTCTGCTGATTGCCATATTCTGTCTTATCAGTTTCTGCTGTCCATGTACCATCTATGTAACCTTAAGAATTTCTTCATAATCTATTCAAACATTATACAAACATTTTCATGTTGTCTGTGTTATACTATGACCATAAGAAATGCACAATTATTAAATCCTTAATCCTTTTAATCCTAATCCTAAAGAAAAAGTATTCCCCCGTATCACCTGGATACGGGGATTTTTCTGTCTTCCGCCAGATTCTCTCCTTTTTTCAGCCTGCTTCCCATTCTTGTCAAAGCAAGCAAAAAGCAGAGGAAAATCCCTGAAACCATCCTCCTCTGCTATGCAGCTTTTTTGTCCTTTTTTCGTAAGCCTGTATTTCGGTTTCCTTACAAATCTCTTACTGCTGTCCGTACTTTCCCATTATACCGCAGAAATCAAACGTAGCAAAATAATCCTCTGGAGTCTCCGCCCTTCGTATCATTTCTACAGATCCATCCTCCTTTAAAAGCAGCTCCGCTGATTTAAGCTTCCCATTATAATTATATCCCATAGAAAATCCGTGTGCCCCTGTGTCATGAATCACCAGCAAATCACCCTTTTCAATCTCCGGCAGCCTTCTGTCAATAGCAAACTTATCACAGTTTTCGCACAAAGATCCCACCACGTCATAAACATGGTCACTGTTCCTGTCCTCTTTTCCCGCCACAGTAATATGATGATATGCACCGTAAACCGCTGGCCGCATCAGATTCACGGCACAGGCGTCTACTCCTATATACTCTTTATGGGTATGCTTCTCATGAATGGCCTTTGTCACAAGGCATCCGTAAGGCGCCAGCATAAACCGTCCCAGCTCTGTAAACAGCGCCACGTCTCCCATCCCTGCCGGAACCAGAACCTGCTCATATACTTTCCGCACCCCGTCACCAATAGCCCAAATATCATTAGGCTCCTGGCCAGGATGATAGGGAACTCCGATTCCGCCTGACAGATTAATAAAATGAATATCTGCGCCGACTTCTTCATGAAGCTTTACAGCCAGTTCAAACAATACCTTTGCCAGCATGGGATAATATTCGTTTGTCACCGTATTGCTGGCTAAAAAAGCATGGATGCCGAAATTCTTTACCCCTTTTTCTTTCAATATCTTAAATGCCTCAAACATCTGTTTTGTAGTCATGCCATATTTGGAATCCCCCGGATTGTCCATGATGTCATTGCTGATCTTAAACACGCCTCCCGGATTATATCTGCAGCAAATGGTTTCTGGAATCTTCCCCAAAGTCTCCTCCAGGCATTGAATATGCGTAAAGTCATCCAGATTAATAATGGCACCCAGATCATTGGCAAGCTGAAACTCTTCCAGGGGCGTATCATTGGACGAAAACATGATTTCACTGCCTTTGAATCCGCAGGCATCTGACATCATAAGCTCTGTCAGTGAAGAGCAGTCAGTCCCGCATCCCTCTTCCTTAAGAATCTTAAGAATAAACGGATTGGGAGTAGCTTTCACGGCAAAATATTCTTTAAACCCGTGATTCCAGGCAAATGCCTCCTTAAGCTTTCTTGCATTTTCCCGAATTCCCTTTTCATCATACAGATGGAAAGGAGTTGGGTAATCTTTCACAATCTCCTGCAGTTTCTCCAATGTCACAAACGGTTTCTTTTCCATAATCACTTGTCCTCTTTTCTCCCTGCATTCTCTGCCTGGGATGTTTATAATAGATTTATTTCTATAAGCAAAAAGTCTGCCATCTTCAGATACAATGATGACACATTGTACCTGATAGCAGACTCCTTTGTCCAGTATTTTTTATAATATATTATAAAATATTCACGACCCTCATAATATTGGTATCCTGAGCGGGTTCATGGCGTCTCTCATGACTTACAACTCCAGCAGTGACTACTACCACGTCCCCAGACTCCAGAATCCCCTTCTGCCGCAGCAAATCGACAGAAGATGCAATAAGAATATCCGTAGACCCCGCCCTTTTTGCAAGGAAGGGCGTTACTCCCCACATAATCTGCATTTGCCGGACTGCAGTGGCGCTGGGTGACATGCCGATAATTCGAACACCTGGGCGGTACTTGGAAAGCAGCCCTGCCGTAAAGCCGCTGATACTGGGAGCCACAATCGCCTTGGCGTTCAGGTCATGAGCCGTAGATACGGAAGAAAAACATACGGCATTGGAAATCTTCCTCAGGTTCTCTGCAGAAACATTACGTCTGCGGTATGAATTGTAATCCAGATGCTTTTCCGTTTCCTCTGCAATCTGGGCCATCATCTTTAAAGCCTCTACAGGGTATTTGCCCATGGCAGTCTCCCCTGACAGCATTACCGCATCGGTTCCGTCATATACCGCATTGGCCACATCCGTAACTTCTGCCCTGGTAGGACGGGGATTGCGTATCATGGAATCCAGCATCTGAGTAGCCGTGATCACTGGCTTGCTGGCTTCATTGCATTTACGGATAATCTCCTTCTGAATGTAAGGAACCCGCTCTGCCGGAATCTCCACTCCCATGTCCCCGCGGGCCACCATAATTCCGTCGCTGGCAGCAATAATGGAATCTATGTTCTCAATTCCCTCTGCATTCTCAATCTTGGCAATGACCTTAAGGTTGGCGCCTGCCACATCAAGCATCTGCTTTATCTCTATGATAGCATCTGCATTCCGCACAAAGGAAGCCGCAATAAAATCGAATCCCTCCTCAATGCCGAACCAGATATCCTCCTTGTCTTTCTCTGTAAGGGCTGGAAGCTTCACCTTTACATTAGGCACATTAACCCCTTTTCTCTGTCCAAGTTCCCCGCCGTTAATAACGGTACAGTAAATCTCTGTCCCCTCCGCCTTTTCTACGTTCAGCTCAATAAGGCCGTCATCAATTAAGATCCTGTTGCCTTCTGCCACATCCTCCGGAAGGCCGGCATAGTTAATGTGTCCGACAGTTTCATCCCCTTCTACATTTCTGGTAGTCAAAGTAAACTCCTGTCCTTCTTTCAGCATCACTTTCTTTCCGTCTTTCAAAAGCCCTGTCCGGATCTCCGGCCCTTTGGTGTCCAGCAGGGCCGCAATGGGAAGATCCAATTCCTCCCTGACGCTTTTCAGCTGTTCCAGCCGCGCTCTCTGCTCTTCATAATCCCCATGGGAAAAATTAAACCTTGCAATGTCCATTCCATTAAGGGCCAGGTCAGCCATTACCTGCCGATCATCCGAGTTGGGCCCCATAGTACAAATAATTTTAGTCTTCTTCATAATGTCCTCCATTTTCCCGTCTGAAGCCGGCTGTCACATATCGGCTCAGATGCTTTTCATAGCTCTTTGAAATATACTGCTGTTTCTGCATCAAACCGTCTTATTCATGAAGTTTCCCAATGTCTTCTGTCACATGCTGATGAGTATACAGATGATCCATACAGTACTCAAGTCCTCCTGCACATTTTGAACAATACCTGAATTCCAAATCCGCCCCATCTGCCTCAGTCCGTCCGCATACGGCACATTTGTGCATGCTGCGCCCCTTAGGCATGACCTTTGCTTTTGCCTTAAAATCGTGTTTCCTCTTAATCTCTTTTGGCGAGTATCGCTGATAATTATGGGTCATTGCCACAAACAAAAGCACATTGAGCAGCGACAGAACAATTTCGCACCTGGTACTGGCAGTTCCCCTGAAAAAGCTGTAAGCGTACACAGCCGACTCTGCTATAGCCAGCCATTTGGCTTTCACCGGAATCACCATAAACATCAAAAACTGCACATCCGGAAAACAGATGGCAAATGCCAAAAATATAGAAAAATTCAGAAACCCGGTGGTAATGTAGTAAGATTCATGGAAAAACACATATCCCACAAAAGCCGCCAGAATCTGTCCGATAACTCCCATAAGAAAAAACATATTAAAACGAAAAGCTCCCCACACCCTCTCCAGGGTTATCCCCAGGCTATGGTACATAAACAACGCCAAAATTCCGAAAAAAATGTCCATAAATGCCCAAGTTGCCAGGGTTGGGGGATAGACGAGGAAGGTTGCCAGACGCCATATCTGCCCATGCAGAATCTTTTCTATATCCAGCGAAAAATATACCCAGTAAATTGCCGGATTCAGCAGATTCATTACTAACCCTATGGCATATATAATCACGATATAATACATTAGATTGTGAATTGCATATCTCCCGTATTTATACTCCAATTTGTGGAAAAATTTCATATTTTTCTGCACCCTTTCTAACACATGCCCTTAACCACACAGCAGTTCAACCTATTGCATCGCTGCTAAAACAGGTCTTTCTTGGAAAAAAACAATGCCAGCACCATAGACAATACAGCTGTAAAGCCCAAAACGATCCAGAATCCATAAGGATGTTCTGCAAACGGAATCCCTTTCACATTCATGCCGTAAAAACTGGCAATCATAGTAGGGATAGACAGAACCAGCGTAATCGTAGTCAAAAGTTTCATGACAATATTCAGGTTATTGGAAATCACTGATGCCACTGCCTCTGTAGTCACGTTTAAATTGCCGCTGTAAATGTTGGCCATCTCAATAGCCTGTTTATTCTCGATGATAACATCCTCCAAAAGCTCCTCATCCTCCTGGTACCTTTTAATCTTCTCATATTTCATCAGCTTTTCCAGCACCACCTCATTGGAACGGAGGGAAGTGGAAAAATACAGAAGGCTTTTCTCCAATTCCAGAAGTTCCATTAGTTCCCGGTTCTTCTGAGCTTTGTGTAATTTCCGCTCTACTACATCGCTCTTCTTATCAATTACCCTTAAGTACTGCAGATATTGGGAAGCATTTCTATATAAGATCTGTAGAATAAACCGGCTCTTCATGTAAGTATAGAACTCTTTCACCCTGCCGTCCATAAATGCTGTAAGTATAGGCGTTTCCTCCAGACATACGGTGATCATCATCTTCTCTGTCATAATGATTCCCAAAGGGATTGTCACATACCAGTCTTTGCCGCTTCTCTCCTCTATTGCAGGGATATCCACCAATATCAGGGTATAGTTATCCTCCGTCTCGATACGGGAGCGCTCTTCTTCGTCCAAAGGCGCCCTTAAATGATCTGGGTCTATGCCGTAGGCTTCCGAGATTTCCAGAATCTCCGTGGCTGTAGGATCTGTAAGAGCCATCCAACAGCCGTTTTGAATTTCATCTTTCTGATGGATCGCATCATCCTCTGTCATAAAGATCTGAATCATATTCTCACCCTTTTCCTGTATGCCAATTATTTCCTTGACCCTACCATTATAGTTTCTGACTGCGTGTTTGTCAAACAAATCAGCATTTTCACCATATTTTTATAGGCCGTTAACAATTTTTTAACACTCACCTCCAATTGTATTCTTTCCTATTTTATGGTACACTACCTACGATATAGAGTTTATACATCTCTTAATGAATGCTCCCTCGCAGCAGGAACATTTTATGCATTAAGGCATACCCAATGGACGTACCTTAATGCAGGCTCCCTCGGAGTGGGGCACTTCATGCCATAAGGTATACCTAAAAAGCACACCTTGATCTGTACCCTGTCGGGGATAGGGCTTACTTTGACTGATAAGGTATGCTTTTTTACGCAAAGGAGGCAGGGACTGACCCCGCAGAATATGACGAAATACTATTCTTTAGGAATCGATATCGGTTCCACCACTGTAAAAGCAGCCATTATTGATGATGCACAAAACATACTTTTTGCCGACTACAAACGGCATTATGCCAATATTCAGGAGACGCTGGCACAGCTTTTGGAGCAGGCCCATAAAAACCTTGGGGCTCTCATGCTTTTTCCCACCATCACTGGTTCCGGCGGCCTGACTCTCTCCGGCCATCTGAAAGTGCCTTTTGTCCAGGAGGTTGTTGCCGTAGCTTCTGCTCTTCAAGCGGAGGCCCCGCACACGGATGTTGCCATTGAGCTTGGGGGAGAAGATGCCAAAATCATCTATTTCACCGGCGGCGTTGATCAGCGGATGAACGGCATCTGCGCCGGAGGCACCGGCTCTTTTATCGATCAGATGGCATCTCTGCTCCAGACTGATGCATCCGGCCTTAACGAATATGCAAAAAATTATCAGATGATATATCCCATAGCCGCAAGGTGCGGCGTATTTGCCAAATCCGATATCCAGCCTCTTATTAATGACGGGGCTACCAGAGAGGATCTGGCCGCTTCCATTTTCCAGGCTGTCGTCAATCAGACCATCAGCGGCCTGGCCTGCGGAAAACCTATCCGAGGCAATGTGGCTTTTCTGGGAGGGCCTCTTCATTTCCTCTCTGAACTACGCATGGCGTTTATCCGAACCCTGAATTTGTCCGGCAGCCAGATTATCGCACCTGAGCATTCTCATCTTTTTGCCGCCCTGGGTGCTGCCATGAACAGCAGCAAAGACACCAAGGTTTCTTTGGAAGAATTGATTAGGCAGCTAGTCCATGGCATTAAGATGGATGCAGAAATAAAGCGGATGGAGCCGCTGTTTGATGATCAGGCGGATTATGATGCATTTTTAGCCCGTCACAGCTGCCACTCCGTCCGGAAGGCCTCCTTAGCTTCTTATAAAGGAAACTGCTTTCTGGGCATTGATGCCGGTTCCACCACCACCAAGGTTGCCATTGTCGGGCAGGACGGCACGCTGCTGTACCACTTTTACAGCAACAACAACGGCAGTCCACTGGCAACTGCCATACGTTCCATACGAGAGATCCGCGCATTGCTTCCTGAGACTGCCCAAATCGCCTGGTCGTGTTCCACAGGATATGGAGAAGCCCTTTTAAAGGCTGCTTTGATGCTGGATGAAGGAGAGGTAGAAACCATCTCCCACTACTATGCGGCGGCATTTTTCGATCCCCAGGTAGACTGCATCCTGGATATCGGCGGCCAGGACATGAAATGCATAAAAATCCGGGATAATACCGTGGAAAGCGTTCAGTTAAATGAAGCGTGTTCTTCAGGCTGCGGTTCTTTTATTGAAACCTTTGCCAAATCGCTGAACTTTTCTATTGAAGATTTTGCAAAAGAGGCATTATTTGCCCGAAATCCTACGGACTTAGGAACCCGGTGTACGGTTTTTATGAATTCTAATGTAAAGCAGGCCCAGAAGGAGGGCGCCAGTGTGGCTGATATCTCCGCCGGCCTGGCTTACTCTGTCATTAAAAACGCCCTTTACAAGGTAATAAAGATAACAAATCCTGCAGATCTTGGAACCAATGTGGTAGTCCAGGGAGGAACTTTCTATAATGACGCAGTATTGAGAAGCTTTGAAAAGATATCCGGCTGTCAGGCTGTCCGCCCGGATATTGCCGGAATTATGGGAGCCTTCGGCGCTGCACTTATTGCAAGAGAAAGGTTTGAAGAAGGGCGTCAAAGCACCATGCTCCCCCTGGACAAGATTATCCGCTTGAAATATGACACCTCTATGGCCCGATGCAAAGGCTGCACCAATCGCTGCGTTCTGACTGTCAACCGTTTCGAGGGCGGCCGCCAGTTTGTCAGCGGAAACCGCTGCGAACGGGGCCTTGGAAAAGAGAAAGCCAAAAAAGAGGTCCCAAACCTGTTTGATTATAAATACCGCCGCATCTTTGACTACGAATCCCTGACTCCGGATCTGGCAGTGCGGGGAACCATAGGCATTCCGCGGGTACTGAACTTTTATGAAAATTATCCTTTCTGGGCTGTTTTCTTTAAAGAATTAGGGTTTTCCACTGTGCTGTCACCCCAGTCCACCAGAAGGATTTATGAACTGGGTATTGAATCTATTCCCAGTGAATCCGAATGCTATCCGGCAAAGATTGTCCATGGCCATGTTTCCTGGCTTATAGCCCAGGGAATCAAAACCATTTTTTATCCTTGCATCCCTTATGAACGGAATGAGCAGCCTGATGCCGGCAATCACTATAACTGCCCCATGGTTACTTCCTATGCGGAGAATATCAAAAATAATGTGGAAGAGCTGGCAGAAAAGAATATCCGGTTCCTTAATCCCTTTATGGCCTTTACCAATGAAGAGATTCTCACCAGCCAGCTGGTATCTGAATTTGTAAAAGAGTTTCATATCCCCGAGGAGGAAATCCGTCTGGCTGCTCACAAAGGCTGGCAGGAGCTGATAGACTGCCGCCTTGATCTGCAGAAAAAAGGTGAGGAAACTATTGCCTGGCTGCAAGAGCAAGGCCGCCATGGCATTGTCCTGGCAGGACGCCCATACCACATTGATCCTGAGATCCACCATGGCATTCCGGAGATGATTGCTTCCTATGGAATGGCAGTTCTAACAGAAGATTCCATCTCCCACCTGGGCCATGTGGAACGTCCTCTTATTGTTACTGACCAGTGGATGTACCATTCCAGGTTATATGCTGCCGCTTCCTTTGTAAAGGCAAACGACTGCCTGGATCTGATTCAGTTAAATTCCTTTGGCTGCGGATTAGATGCTGTCACTACGGATCAGGTACATGATATTCTTTCCTCTGCGGGTAAAATTTATACGGTTTTAAAGATTGATGAGGTAAACAATTTAGGGGCTGCCCGTATAAGGGTACGTTCTCTTATTGCCGCATTAAAAGTCAGAGGTAAAAATCACTTTGACCGGAAAATGGTGTCCAGTGCCTATAACCGGGTAGTGTTTACCAAGGATATGAAGAAAAACTATACTCTTTTGTGTCCTCAGATGTCCCCCATCCATTTTGACCTGTTAGAGCCTGCTATCCGTTCTTTTGGTTATAACCTTGAGATCCTTAAAAATGATGACCGCTCTGCTATTGATGTGGGACTCCAGTATGTAAATAATGACGCCTGCTATCCGTCCCTTATTGTTATTGGGCAGGTGATGCAGGCTCTCCTGTCAGGCAAATACGACTTAGACCATACAGCTATATTCATGAGCCAGACCGGCGGCGGCTGCCGTGCGTCCAACTACATCGGCTTTATCCGCCGCGCTCTGGAAAAGGCAGAAATGCCTCAGGTTCCTGTCATCTCTATCAATGCCAACGGGATGGAAACAAACCCAGGATTTCAGATCACGGTTCCTTTATTGATTAAATGTATGCAGGCCGTGGTTTACGGCGATGTGTTTATGAGAGTGCTTTATGCAACCAGGCCTTACGAAAAAGAGCCTGGGGCTGCCAACAGGCTTCACACTGCCTGGAAAAAGCGGTGCATTGCTGCATTATCCAAGCGTTCCCCGTCCATGATGGAGTTCCACCGCAATATTAAAGGGATTATCCGGGATTTCGACAGCCTTCCTAGAACAGAGGCGCAAAAGCCCAGAGTAGGAATTGTCGGAGAGATTCTGGTAAAATTTTCTCCTCTGGCCAACAATCACATTGTAGAACTGTTGGAATCAGAGGGTGCGGAGGCAGTAATGCCGGATTTAATGGACTTTTTGCTGTATTGTTTCTATAATACCAATTTTAAAGCAGAGCATTTAGGGGGCAAAGTTTCTACTGCACGGCTCTGCAATATGGGAATCGCCCTTCTGGAATATCTGCGCAAGGTTGCCCGCAGGGAATTTCTGGCCAGCAAACACTTTACTGCTCCTGCCAGGATTCAGGAACTGGCCAAGATGGCACAAGATTTTGTCTCTCTTGGCAACCAGACCGGCGAAGGGTGGTTTCTGACCGGGGAAATGTTGGAGCTGATTCACAGCGGGGTCAGCAATATTGTCTGCACGCAGCCCTTTGGATGTCTGCCGAACCATATTGTTGGAAAAGGCGTTATTAAGGAACTGCGCAGGGTTTACCCTGGCTCTAATGTGATTGCCGTAGATTACGATCCAGGGGCCAGCGAAGTAAATCAGCTGAACAGAATTAAACTGATGCTGGCTACTGCGCAGAAAAATCTGGAGAAACAGCACCATTAACTGTAAAAAGGCTGAGAAAAATCTTTTGGACTTTTCTCAGCCTTTTTTCATTAAAAGTTCCGCCGCCGAATAGGCAGCATGAATGCAGGTATACCAAATGCGCACGCCTGGCTTTCATGTATTGTGGTGCGTCCACAGCCGGACGCATGCCAGTTTATTTTGAAAGTATCGAATCTTTACAGCAGGCCGCACACTTGCTGCGCCTAACGTACCCATTTTTGCATTCCATGTGCATCCTCCTAAGGGTTCATATTAATCCCCTTTCATTCATGGGGTGCCGGAAAAACGGTATGGGGTTACTATAGAAAATTATTTTCAGCCTTCATAAATCGGATAGGCATTACAGATCTTTGTAACCTCTTCCCGTATATAGCCGGCCTTGTTCTCAAAGTCAGTAGCTGCCAGCCATACGCACTCTGCAATCTTTTCCATATCTGTTTCCTTAAGGCCTCTGGAAGTAACCGCAGGAGTACCGATCCTTACGCCGGAAGTCACAAACGGGCTTCTCGGATCATTGGGTACTGTGTTCTTATTCAGAGTGATATACACCTCGTCGCACCGATTCTGAAGCTCTTTGCCGGATATGTCCATTCCCCTTAAGTCTACCAGCATCAGATGGTTGTCTGTGCCGCCTGTTAGAATCTTAAAGCCTTGTTTCTCCAAAGCCTTTGCCAAGGCTGCAGCATTCTTCACCACCTGCTCCTGATAAGTCTTAAACTCTGGCTTCAGCGCCTCTCCGAAGCATACGGCTTTGGCGGCAATTACATGTTCCAGCGGTCCTCCCTGGGTTCCCGGGAAAATAGCCTTGTTGAAATTAAATTTGTCAGCCGCCTCTTTATTAGCCAGAATCATGCCGCCTCTGGGGCCCCGCAGAGTTTTGTGGGTGGTGGTGGTTACTACATCTGCATAGGGAATGGGGCTTGGATGAAGCCCTGCTGCCACCAGGCCCGCAATGTGAGCCATATCTACCATTAGATATGCCCCTACCTTATCGGCCACCTGACGGAAACGCTTAAAGTCAATGGTTCTGGCATATGCACTGGCTCCGGCTACAATCAGCTTCGGCTTGGCTTCCACTGCGATTCTCTCTAATTCATCATAATCAATATATCCCTCGTCATTGACCCCATAAGGCACGATATTAAAATAAAGCCCTGAGAAATTTACCGGACTCCCATGAGTCAAATGTCCGCCATGATCAAGGTTCATGCCCATAACCGTATCCCCAGGCTTCAGCATGGCCACAAAAACTGCCATATTAGCCTGTGCGCCGGAATGGGGCTGTACATTGGCATAGTCACAGCCAAACAGCTTCTTTGCCCGCTCAATGGCAAGGGTTTCCACCACATCTACGCACTGGCAGCCGCCATAATACCGTTTTCCGGAATATCCTTCTGCATACTTGTTGGTCAGAACCGTCCCCATAGCCATCATAACCGCCTCAGATACAATATTCTCTGAAGCAATCAGTTCCAGATTCCTCCTCTGGCGGGCCGCCTCGGACTCGATCGCTTGTCCTACTTCCGGGTCAAGCTTTGTGATAAACTCCATGACTTCATTAACCATGACTTTCTCCTCTCAATCTGCTTGTAAATTGATGTTTTTTATTATATTGTTTTCCATAACTGCTGTCAAGAAGTAGTAAATGGCTCTCTTCAGGCATTCCTGTCTCTGTATGGCACGGGGTCTTCAGTTTGTAATACCCAAGTCTCAAGAAAACCTCCACTCCTTAATTACCATCTGAATATTCCGCCTCCCATTATACTCATTAATCCCTGGATAATAAATCACATCCATCTCCCGCCGCATTCCCATTTCTTCCATAAAGGCGTCACCATCTGTAAATGCAATTCCATCCGCCGGTACTCCCCTTGGGGTAACCATAGACAGTTTCACCGCATTCCGGTTCTTTCCAATCACCCTTGCGCTTCGGATATAGATTCCTTTCTGTGCAAACTGAGGCTTTTCGTTTCCCTGCCCAAAAGGCTCCAGCATTTCCAATTCCCGGATCAGAGGTTCCGACACATACTCCATAGGCATAGCCACGTCAATCCATATTTTCGGAATAAAGTCCTCCTCCGTCAGCCTTGCATTGTCATTAAGAGCTTTCCGAAACACTTCCACATTGTCCTCGTTCAGAGAAAGCCCTGCTGCCATAGGATGTCCCCCAAACTTTGTCAGCAGCTCCTTCACCTCCAAAAGCGCCTCAAACATATGGTAGCTTTCTATGGATCGTCCGGAGCCTTTCACCCCTTCCTCTGCCCTTGTAAGCACAATAGAAGGCTTATGGTATTTTTCCCGCAGCCGTCCTGCAATAATCCCCGCCAAAGATTCATGGCATTCCGGCAGATAGACCACCAGAACTTTATCGTTTCCATAGTATTCTTCCACCTGTCTGGCCGCCTGTTCTGTTCCCTGGCTGGTCATATCCTTCCTCTGGTCATTAAGCAGCTTTAATTTCTCTGCCAGCCTGTCTGCCTCTTCCTCATCCTCGCATAGTAAAAGCCTTAAGGCCATCTTTGCCGTCTGCAGTCTTCCTCCTGCATTCAGACATGGGCCGATGACAAATCCGATGTGGAATGCGCTTAACTTTTCAATTTCCAGTTTATTCTTCTCCACCAGCTTACGCAGTCCTACGCTTTTGGTACACGGAATCCGCCCCAGGCCTTCTCTCACCAGAATCCTGTTTTCATCCTGAAGGCGCATCACATCCCCCACTGTGGCAATAGCCGCAAACTCCATCATGTCTTCCCATTCCCTGTCAGATATCCCATACCGCTCATACAGAATCTTTACCACCTTATATGCCACAACTGCCCCGCAGATTTCCTTCCAGGGATAACCGCAGTCCTGCTGTTTGGGGTTCACAATGGCATCTGCCTCCGGCAATATATCTTTCCCGTTTTCCCTGGCAATATCATGGTGATCCGTAATGATCACTGTCATTCCCAACTCTCTGGCTCTGCGCATCTGGTTCACTGCGGAAATCCCGTTGTCGCATGTCAAAATAGTATCCACTCCATCACTGTAAGCTGCCTCAATAATCTGCTCATTAATTCCATAGCCATCTTTAACCCGGTCAGGGATCTCATAATCCGCCGCAGCCCCAATACGTTTTAACGCCTTATAAAGTATATATGTAGAGCACACCCCGTCTATATCATAATCCCCCACAATCCGAATTGGTTTTCCCTGAACCGCCTTCTCCTCCAAAATCTCAGCTGCCTTGTCTGCATCCTTTAACAGATGGGGAGAATAAAAATCCTGTTTCGTACCATACAGATATCTGCGGATTGCCTCATCGCCTTCCACGTCTCGGTTCCTCATGACTCTTGCCGTTACCGGATTAATGTGAAACTCCTCCGCAATCCTGTCAAAATCTGCCTTTTTCGCATATAGCATCCACTTTGCTGTCATAAGCCGTCCTTCCTGTCAGTTGATAGTCAGTCTTTTATTTTTTTCCATTTTTTCCTTTTCATGCTCTGTTTCACCGCTCTATCCCTATGTCTCATGCTCTTCATTCCTCTGCAATCTCTATCTCTGTCTCATACTCCCTTAGTCTTCTCCTTCTCTCCCTGTAATCCGGCAGCTGTTCCTCCACAATTTTCCAAAATCTTGGCGAATGGTTCATTTCCCTGCGGTGAGCCAATTCGTGAACTACCACATAATCCACAAGATCCTGGGGAACCAGAACCAGTTTCCAATTAAAATTTAAGTTTCCCTTTACACTGCAGCTTCCCCATCTGGACGTCTGCTGCCGAATGGTCAGTTTTCCATAAGTCACCTGCATCTTCTGAGCCCACAGCCATGTTTTCTGAGCCAACATCCATCTTGCATGCTGCCTTAGCTCCTTAACCTGCTCCTTCGTGTAAACCGTCCTTTTTTCAAGTCTCTCAATCACTTGCTTTTGGTTTCTCACAATCCATTCCTGGTGCTCTTCCACAAACCTGCGTATATCCCTGTCTGTCACCCACAAAGGACATCTTACCACTACGCCCCCGTCCCTTTTCACCTGAATGGCGCTGGTCTTTCTCTTAGAACGGATCACCTCATAGGAAATCATTTCCTCACTCTTTATCATAATTCTCTTCCATATCTCCAAATATGACACAGAGCCAGGGATTGTCCTGCTCTGCATCCTTGAAAACTTTCTTTACCCTTTCCAAATACAAGGACATCTTTGTGTCTTCCTTCGGCGGGCAGAATACACCTATACAAGTGTACTCCCCAATACAAGTCAGCTGATCATACAGTGCATCCAGGTTATTACCATAATAATCGTCAAATTCCATCTCAAATTTTAAATAGTCATGAATCCATTCTACTGACCGGGCCGGGTTCAAATCCAGCAAAACCTTTCTCATACTGTTCCTCCTTGTCATTGGCCATACAACTGTTCAAATGTATTATAGTGGTCTTCCGTATAAAAGATCAATCCGTCATTCGAATAAACCAGACGTTTCGCTCCCCGATATCCGCCCTCATAGTCAATATCACATTCAAAATACTTCCGGCCCTCCTTATCCGGCAGCGCCCCTTCATAATTTCCGAAACGGCTGCCGCCAATGCTCATTCCAGGCGCCACCTCCCAGAGATTGCCTTCCTTACTGTTCCATCCCAAATCCTCTGCTTCCCGCTTGGTAATATAATTATCAGGAAGGCGGCCGTAGATATGGATATACAGCGCTACCTCCTCCTTTGATGTGTAGATGCCGGATTCTTCTATTGGATCTGTTGCGCTTTCATTCTTAAGGTCACCGGAATCTCCAGAATATTCTTTCTGCGATGCTGATCCATCCTTAAGTTCTGCTGCTGATTCTTCCTTTAGTTCTATATCCAGCACTGCATCCGGTTTTTCCTCTGGCATTGTATCTGATTCTGTATTCCATTCCTCATCTGGTTCCCTGCTGTCAGTTTCTTCCGGCCTGTCGCCCTCATCTGCCTCACCTACGTCTGCAGCGCTCTTCTGCTGTTTGCCGTCTTCGCTTTCCTCTGATGTCTGTACTGTCCCATTCTGCCCCACGGCATTCCTGGAATTCCCGGAAGCCGTACAGCCCGCCAGGCAGGCTAACACCATCCATACAGCCCCAAGCAGGCCCCAAAGCCTTCTCGTTTTCTTTCTGTCTGTTTTCATTTCCATTCTGCATTCCCTTCTCTTTTTGTCGTGACAAATACCATATTTATTACATTACTGTAAAGGTTCCGCCGCCACTCCCTCAAAGCACAAATCGCCCTTCCAGCGCTAAAAACTGGTCCAGCAGCATTCTGCTGACTCTGGCTCCAAATACCGTGGCAGGATGGCCTGGATAATACATGGCATCACTAAATTCCTTATTCAGCATTACCAGCACATAAGGCCCATAGGGAGTATAGATGATTCCCCCGTCATTTCTGCACGCATCCATGCTTCCGCTTTTCGATGCAACCTGAATCAGAATATCATCCGTATTATCGCTGTCCATATAAACCGGCGGAAAATCTTTTGTAATCATGCTGTTATAGTGCTGCTTTTTCAAAATCTCCACCATCTCCCTGTCCGCCTTCTCACTGACCAGTTTCCCTTTGGCAAGCCTGGTAAACAAACTTCCATAGTCATTGGCTGTGGTAGTTCCCAGTTTTCTGTATCTGTCAAAATGAAGCGGATTATGAAGCACGGTTTCCCCAAATCCCAGATTCTGAATGCTTTGATTAATGTTCTCAATTCCCAAATACTCGATCAACATATTTGTGGCAATATTATCACTGACAATAATCATCAAAGCAGCCGCATCCCGCACTCTCAGAAC
>CATLBO010000057.1 GCA_949879025.1 uncultured Hungatella sp.
TCGATGCCAAGGTGCTGGAAATAAAGCGTGCGTGTGGAGACGACAAGGAAAAAATCCGGGCGCATCTGAAAGAACATTACAATATATCGATATAAAGGCATAGCCGTTTATATATCAAGCTATTCATCCAGGTTGCTTTCTTTCTTTCCGTTTTATCCCAGCCCGCCCATGTGGTGCCACCTAAAACCGTCACTGGCATATAGTCCACCTTCACCTGAAGCTTTGTATCCCCTAAAGCCCTGGCAGATACAAAACTGGCGCCGGTAACTTTACACTGAGAGCTGTTTAAGGATATGGGAAACACTTTCCCCTCGCCTGCTTCCACCGTAATGTCGATCCGCACTTTCTTGCCCGGTCTCCACCTGTCAATCTCCGTGCCATACTGATAATCGCCTCGATAACAATCCGTCCCGCTGACTGTTATCTCCGGTTCCAGAATCTCCTCCGCCTCCCCATAGGAGCCAGTTACTGACACGGATACATTTTCGATAACGCTGGAGTTCGCCCCATAAGCTTCTGAGATTCCAGCCCTTCCCATGCCGGCAGCTATAAAGATGCATGCACAGATGCCAATTGTCATTTTCTTCGCTTTGTTCCCAATCCTCATATTCCAACCTGCCTTTCATTTTACCGTCATACCCTGCCCATGTCAATCAATTATCATTGTTCGTCTCCAACTAACAGCCTGCCGTTGACAGGAGGCGGATATAAACAGTAATCCCAACGTCGCATTACTGCTTCCATACGCCGTCAGCATCAAGATAAAATCCGTCAATCTCCGTATTATAAGCCATCTCTCCGGAACCGGGATAGAAATAATGCCACTGTCCGTCAATCTGGTACCAGCCTTCCACCATCTCTCCGTTGGAATCCGCAAAATACGTCTTTTCATCCCTCCGAATCCAGCCGGTAAACATAGCTCCCTGAAGGCCGTTATCCAGTGTATTGAGATAATACCAGTTGTCATTCTCTTTCAGCCATCCTGTAAAAATGCTTCCGTCCTGGTTAAAATAGTAATAATATCCTGCCACTACCCGCCACCCTGACGAGAACATAGAGCCTTCCGGGTATATGCCTTCTTTTTCCGGACGGAAATAATACCATTTGCCGTCAATCCTGGTCCACCCGAGAGCCATTTCCCCATTTCCATGAAGGTAGTACTGATATCCTCCTATGGTCTGCCAGCCTTTCAGCATAAGTCCCGTATTATCAAAATAATACCATTTGTCATTGATACGCTCCCAGCCGTTTGTCTTATAAGAGCCGCTGGGGAACCGGTACAGCCACTCAGTGCCCTGCTTGATCCATCCAACAGCATCCTCCGTCCCTTTAACCGCAGTGGATTTGGAATTCTGCTGTCCTTTGCCGTCAGATACATACCGTTCCGTAATGGACAATTGTCCTGACTCAAGCCACTCACTCTGTTTTGCATGGCTTTTCTGAAAATCCGTTCCCGGAATGGTTCGGATCTTAAAGGAATAATTGCCAGTCTGAGTCATATATGGATAAAAATTATAACTGGTAGAAGATGTCTTATTCACTTTAAACACATTTTTATTGTCGCGGAGTAGCTGCACCTCATAATAGCCCGAATCGTTTTCCGGCTTTTCCCATCTGGCCTCTCCCAGATTTTTCTCATTCCAATACGCATCTCTAGGACTGTCATACTGGCCCCGGATAGGATTAACCTTTACGGTTACCACAAGGTTGTCGCCCTCCCGTCTGGCAGAAACAAACGAGCCGCCGCTGACTTTCACGTTGGATGCCTTGTAGTTAGCCAGGAAATAATACTCGCTGACATCTTCCGGCTCAAGCACCAGCTTCATCCTGGGTTCGTCCGCTGCCACTGTCTCAGTTGCCGTGCTGTCAACCCATGTGGCTGAAATTACCGTAAAATGGCTCCCCTTCTGTGTCACCATGATCCCATCATCTGGTGCGCTGCCGCTGCCGATCTCAATGGGGGGCAGCTTGTTTCCCGCCTTCAGCTTTGAGGTTATTCTGATGCTGATGGAATTCATAGGCTTTGTCGCTGCCCACGACTCCATAGGAGTTCCCGCCAGGCAAAGGAACGCAAGAACCAGCGCTGTCAGTCTTTTTATCTTTCCATACATATTCAACCATCATCTCCTTCTCCATCCGGCTGCAAAACCCAGCCGTTTTCCGTATTTCACAGTCTGCATCCTCTTTCTGATGCCCGCATCTGTCCCTGCCTTCTATGTCTCGCCAAGGTCTGCTCCCCCACTGTCTCCGCCGTCGGAATCCTCTCCGGCTTTCTCGTCGGCACCAGGCACATATCCCAAAAAATATATGTAAATGTCCACAATGGCCTGATACAGTTCTATGGGAATCTCCTGCCCCAGCTGCAGCTGAGTCAGCAGGGTAGCCAAGGAATCGTCCTCATAGACCGGAACACCTGCCGCAAGGGCAGTCTCCGTGATCTTTTCTGCCAGGTAGCCCATGCCGGAAGCCACGATCACCGGGGCTCCGTTCTTATCCGGATTATATTTTAATGCCACGGCTTTCTGCCGCATCAGCTCATCAAATTCTGACATTGATCGTTCTCTCCCTCTCCCTTATCTCAGGGAATATCTCGTCCACCCGCCTGTCTTTTATATGGCGGCGCACCATAAGCTGGCTGAACCGGAGCCCGTTATTTTTCAGAATATCCGCCACATCCGACTGAATTTTTTTATCTTCCTTCATCAGATGGGGAGGAACAAACAGCTGTATGGAAGCTTCCCGGTTCTGCAGGCCCATAACCAGTTCAAACTTACCTACATTCTGGATATCAAATTTTAAAAACAGCTTAATTCTTCTTGCACCTTCCTGGTCGCCTCTGTCAGAATCCGGATCAACCCACATCTCTGACATCACATTGTTATCCTCGTACTGAAACGGCAGAATGAAATGAAGCAGCGGCATGTATACGCTTTCATTCATCAGCATGCCGTTCATAATATTATAAAACTGCTGAATATTCTCCAAGCCTGCTTCGCCGTTGGCTCCCTTAAGAAGAAGCCCTGACAGCCCGTCTGCAAACCCTGACAAAGGCTGCGCCCCGCTTCTGGAGCCAGCACCCAGAAGACTTTCAAAGCTTTCCTGGGCATCCCCTTCAAAAACTCTGTCAAACTCCCTGTCGCTGACCATTCCTTCAAAAAGCTTCCTCAGCCTTCCAATGTCACCATCCTGATAGCGGGCCGTATGAAAGACAAGAAGCATGGTAGCCTCCCGTATGGAGCCGTAATCATGAGTCCTGGAAATATATTCGGAAAGAAACGGGATCAGGCTTTTATTCAGTACCTGCGTATTTTGAGCAGTATCCCCATTAGGCGCCTGCCAATCCATAGCTTTGGTCAGTTCCTTAAAATCGTCTTTGTAGGATCTCAAAAGCAGCTGTTCGATGTCATCTACCAGGGAATGCATCTGCTGCAGCAAATGTTCCCCTGACGAATAGCTGTTATATCCCTTTAAAAAGTCCAGAGCCGCCTCCTGCAGGCCTCTGGAAGTACTTTGCAGAAGCATGGAACGGAACTGGTTGAAGAAAGTTCCCGAAAACTTGGCCTGCAGTCCGCCCTGCCCCTGCAGGTAGGTAAGAAGATCTTCCGGAGAATCCATGCGCATGGACATAAGGAATTTCTCTACCAGATCTGCCACCTCAACTTTATCAAGGCCGGCCATGTCTGTAAACAGCAGGCGTTCCAAGGCCTCTGCCAGACCGCTCCCCTCTCCCAGGATCTTGACGAATGCTCCATAATTGCTGTCATAATCCACTACGCTTAAAAGAGCATCCTGAGTGTTCTTCCCCATCTGCTCTCCGTCACGTCCGTCCGTACGCACTACCCTGGTAGGATCTGCCGGATTGCGGACCGCCGGATTCCCGGCTCCGTGTTTGGGATCTTGAGGATTGATCACATTTCGGTTATCAATATTAGGCGTTGTCACCTGCAAAATGTTCGCCATACTTCCCCCTAATTTTTTCTGCCATTTTTCACAATAAGCCTTCCTGCGCC
Organism: uncultured Hungatella sp.; assembly: GCA_949879025.1. Taxonomy (GTDB): domain Bacteria; phylum Bacillota; class Clostridia; order Lachnospirales; family Lachnospiraceae; genus UBA3402. Next base: position 4,011 of record CATLBO010000057.1, read on the forward strand.
CGGCTGCGGCCCCTGCCGCCGCTCATAAAAATCCGGCGGGTGCATTCGGCATGTTTGAATTTATGCCGCCTGCCCGGCGGCAAAACTTCCATAATAATATTATATATCGGCATCTTTGTTTTATTTATTATATTATCTTTTTCCATTTTGCACAAGTAGAATAAAATAACATTATTTTTACATCTTTATTAAATACCGCCATTAGATTTTCCTGCTTGAAAACATAGGCTTTTGCTTATGTTTGCAGGAAAAATGCCGATAATTATCCTATAAAGAATGTATATCTGCAATTTTGAAGGGAGGTTGCTTTATGAATATTACATTTCCATCTTTAAATACCTCTTATCGTTCCGCGGTTCCCGCACAGCAGAAAACTATGCCCCGCAAAGCGGCAGTAAAAGGGGATTATGATACTATTAATATCCGCAGGCCCAAGGCAGCAGACGATGATGAGACTTTTGCCCGGATGCTGGCAAGAAAGACTGCCTCACAGCTTGGCAGCGCCGGCACGGAGCGGATTGCAGAGCTGCGGGGCAGGGTTGCGGACGGCACTTATGTGCCTGACGCTCAGCGGATCGCAGGAAGGATGCTGGGATTAGGCTGAGCGCTGCATAAAAGCATGGGCTGGCAGCGACTGAGGCTGCAGCGGAACGTTTTTTTCGAGATTCAGGCTGTTAAAAAGCTTTCTGCTGCCGCCATCCCGGCTATGGACAGAAAGGAGTCCCTCTTAAAATATGGAACAGAAGACACAGGATTTATTTGATGATTTTATTTCCGTTATTGAAGAAACCACGCTTCTGCTCAGTGATATCGCACAGGTAGAAACGGATAAGGCAGAAGCCGCATCCTTAAAGCAGCATCATCTGCTGGACGGCTATATTCAGGAGGAACAGGCTCGGATTTTGAAGCTTAGAGGCCTGGAGCAGCGCAGGCTCCGGCTTGCCAGGGAACTGGGCTGGGATTCTCTCACATTTCGTCAGATTCTCGCCTCGGCGCCCCTAAGGCAGAGCGGACGGCTGCGTCCCCTATTTGAGGATCTGGAGCAGCAGCTGATGCAGCTTCGGGATTCCAGGATGGCTGCTGAGCGGATCATAAAGGTCAGGCTTCACGAGCTGGAAGTGGCCCTCTCCGGGCAGGCGGGCAGTTCCTATGACAACTCGGGAAATGTCAATCCCGGTTCTGCGCTTCACCCGGCTATGCGGGATACTTATGTCTGAGGCTTATGTTTCTCATGTTTGATCCTATGATGCTGTTTATATAAGGAAGCGTAAAGATGCGCATCCTGACTATTATAGAAATTATTTTGGAGGATATACTTATGGTAAGAGCAACTTTTGCCGGTTTTTCTACGGCGTTTTCTGCCATGCAGGCCAACCAGAAGCGGCTGGATATTACAGGGCAGAATCTTGCGAATATGAATACTGTCGGCTATACCAGACAGCAGCTGCAGGTTTCCAGTTTAAACTACACCAATCCTGTCTCTCACTATATGAGTAATTCTGAAGTGGTGGTAGGTTTCGGCGTGCATATGGATAGCGTCAGCCAGATCCGTGATCCTTATCTTGACATTCAGTACCGGAATCAGATGCATAAGTCCGGTTACAGCAGCGCTTTGCAGACATCCTTTGATGAGTTGGCAAATTTTTTGGATGAATCCCATATTGACGGCATTCATCAGGCATTTGTTGATATTCGGTCTACTCTGCTCGATATGCAGGATCTGGCAAAAAGCGATCCCGTCTATGAAACAGAGCTGCGTACCAGAATGCAGTCATTAACCAATCTGCTTAATGACAGCGCCAGACGCATTGAGGAAGCAAAAAAGAACGAATACAGCAGGCTGGACGGAACAGGCACCAGTGAACAAGGCTCCGTTCAAAGGATTAACGATCTTCTGCAGCAGATTGGAAAGATGAACCGGCAGATCAAACAGAATCAGATTTACGGTCAGCCCAGCCTTGAGCTAATGGATGAGCGGAACGTGCTTCTGGATGAACTGGCCAGTTATATTCCCATAGAAGTCACTTATTATAAGGATGCGCAGCATGACGGTCTAAACGCTGACGGTAAGGAAGATGACGCTTCCAAAGGCGAAAGATATCATCTTGACAGCTCCGGCAATGTCATTATGAAAAAGGAATGGCCTGATGATCTGCGGGTAACCATGTCTTATCTGGATGGCGAGGGCAATTCTCAGACTTTAGTGCTGGTAGAAGGCACTGCAGGCGATGGAGATGATAATTACGGAAGTCTTCAAATTACAAATGGAGGAAACGATCCAAGCGACTTAAAGCTCCAGTTTAATGGCTTTAAGAGTACATCTAAGCCAGGCGAATATGGTACGCCTGCAGATCCAGTAGTCTTTGAAAGGAAGAAGGAGTCAGTTACCAATGCTAACGGTGATACAATCGATGTAATAAGTTTAACCAATCAGTTTTCCAATGGTTCCGGATCTCTTCAGGCCAGCCTGGATATGCTGTGGAAGAATGGTACAGGTGTGGCAAAATGGGATGCCGTTAATAATACGGTTATGACCAACGCAGCCGGTGATCCTGTATTTGTAGGCAGAGTTAACGATGTAAACGGTTATGATTATTACACAAGGCAGCTGGATAATCTTGCTAATACCTTTGCCACTGTTTTTAATACAATAAATAAAAATTATACTGTTCCAGGTAATCCCAGCGAGATGCTTTCCGGTAATACGGCTGCTACCATCGGTATCAGCCAGGACTGGATCAATTCTAAAGATTCTTTTATCGGAACAAAGGGAGACAATTTTAACGATGCCATAATGGATATGCTGGAAGCAATGAAGGCCACATACCCTGTAACCAATACGTCTAATTTTCTTGATGAAAACGGAACGCTTCGACCTGAGTATGACGATTTTAAGGATTTGGATTTGGAAAACAACTCCTTCATCAATTTTATGAATCATGTATCCACAGTTCTGGCCAATGATTCCTATGCCAACCAGAATACCTTGAAGACCAATGTCACGGTACTTAATGGCATCCAGAATTCCCGCGATTCCATATCCGGCGTCAGCCTGGATGAGGAGGCGTCCAATATGATGATGTACATGTCTGCTTATAATGCCGCATCACGTCTTATGACCACTTTGGATCAGGCGCTGGATGTGCTGATTAACGGTACAGGCTTGGTAGGCCGATAATAATATCTGATTTTTTTAAACTATATTTTTAGGAGGTAATATCCATGCGTGTGACAAATGCATCGACGTATAGAAATTTTACTGCGTCAGTAAACAATGTCCATCTTGCTTTAAATAAAAGCATGAATAAAGTTTCCAGCGGCGAGGCCTATGAAAGAGCCTCTGATGCTCCTCTCTCTTACTATGAAGGCAAGAAGATTGACAATGAGTATCAGGAAGTTTTAAGCAAAACTGCAATCATTAAAGATGTCAGCAACCGTGTCTACCAGCAGGAGTTAGGCGCACGTGCAATCCATGATATCCTTTCCAAGCCTTCAGGGGCTAAGAATCAGATTCAGTTTGCCCGTACTGACACTACTTCCGAATCTGCACTGCAGACTACCATGGAGGATCTTCTCCAAAAAACCCAGGAGATTGTAGATTCCCTGAATACGCAGTATGAAGACTATTTTGTCTATGGCGGAAACGATTATACTACCACCCCCTTCTCCCTTGATGTGGACTTAGAAAAAGGCACAACATCTTTAACTTTTAATCATACGTTTCCAGGAGATAGCCAGGCCAGTACTGTAGTTTTTGAGATGAAGGCAAACGGAGATGGTTCCTATGGATTTAAAATAGATGAGAACCAAACCGTAAGCCCTTCCAATCTGACCGGCGAGGAGATCTTGCGGAAAGCCATGGGAGAAGAAGGCCGTATGGATATTGGATATGGGTCTATAGCTCACCGTGATACGCTTATCGACACCTTTACCGGAGGTTTGAATATGCTGACTGGCATCACTTCAGCCAGTGTAAATCCGGATGCCACTCCTCCTACTCCCAGCCAGCAGGAAATTGAGGATGGTCTGACAAAAAGCGCTTTGGGCCTGCTGGCCCAGTCCGTCCATGTTATCAATGATTATATTCATCCTCAGGCAAATGCAACCCCTGACCGTGGGGTTATGCATGAACAGCTGGGAAATATCTTAGAAGAAATGACCACTGCCGAGCAGAAGCTTAGCACTATTTACTCTGACTTAGGCAATAAATACCGTCTCCTGGAGACTACGACAAAGAAGCTGAACGCCACTGCTGACTCTCTGAAGATTCAGTATAAGGATAAACTTGGCGCCGATCCATATGAGGCTATTATGGAGATGTACAACAATAATTACGCCTACAACGCTGCTTTAAAAGTAGGCTCTCAGCTTATGAGTTCTTCCCTGTTTGATTTTATGCGTTAAATAAATCATTCACAGAAAGGAGGGTTTGAGTGTGGAACCGCTTATTAAAATTACGACTGATCCCATACGCATAGAACATTTCCGACAAAACGGACGTTTAGTAAATTCCAATAACGTTGACATGGAGCGAAGAAAGGCTTTGGCCAGACAGGCGTCATTCCGCAATTCTGTAGGCCAGGGACCTGTCTCTGTAGATGATATTAATAAGATAAACCGTGCTTTTTCAAAAAAACAGGCAAGTCCGCAGCCTTCGGATAACAGTTCTTCTTTCCAACAGAAGTTGGCTTCCAGCCAGTTGCAGCCTCAGGCTCAGGTTTCTGCATCTGCTTCTGCCGTGGCACAGAGTGTGACTCCAGATATGGCATCTGCAGAAGTTGCTGCCTCCCGTATGGTTTCCAGTACTGTATCAACTGCCTCTTCCTCTCAGGCACCGGAAATTCCTGATATTGCTTTAACAGCAAGTTCTTCCTATACTGCCCAGCGAGGCGCCTTTGAGATGCGGATTGCCAAGGGAGAATTGTCCTATCTGCCGCCTATGGTAATGACAGTTGTTACCCAAAAGCCTCAGGTTCATATTGAATATCTGGGTGGGTTTAATTATGTTCCGCCTAGAGATGATTCCGGCAGCACTGTTAATCTATTCACATAGGAGTTATTGATATTATGACGATACAAACTGATTATGGCACGGTGGAATATGCACCGGAAGATTTAATCACTTTTTCCGATGGACTTTTCGGATTTCCGAAGCTGACCCGCTATCTTCTCCTTCGAATGAATGAAGGAGAAGATGATGATTCCATGCTTCTGATGCTGTCAGTGGAAGATCCGAACGTAGTGTTCGTATTGATTAACCCGTTCTTCCTCTGCCCTGACTATTCTCCCGTGCTGGCTCCTCAGGAGCTTTCCTGCCTTAATGCTTCAGACAGTGGTGAGCTTTCCTACTATGTGATCTGCGTGGTGCGTAATAATTATTTGGAGAATACAGTCAATCTAAAATGTCCTTTAGCTATTAATCCGCAGACACGATGCGGAATCCAGCTTATTTTGGACAATACATCTTATGAGTATTGTCATAAATTAGGTTCATTTTCGTCTGTTAATGAGGGGTGATAAATTATGCTGATACTTCGACGCAAAAAAAATGAAAGCCTCCTCATTGGGGATAATATTCGTATAACGGTTATTGAGTGTGCTGCTGACGGGGTTCGATTGGCTATCGATGCACCAAAACAAATTTCAATTCTCAGGGAAGAATTATCTGAGGCAGAGCAGACCAACAAAATGTCTCTCACTCCCAATAAAGATTCTGTGTGGGCGCTTCAGTCGCTTTTGCAGCACAAAAAGGATACTTAACAGATACAACAATAAGGGGCAGTTTAACACTTTGTGCTAACCGCCCCTTAATATTTATACAAATAGATGGCAAAAGTTATCATTTAACAAAAGATCTCCACCAAAGTCTGAGCCCCCTAATAAGCCAATATAGTGGAAGAAGAATAGGAATCTTTCCCACTATCGGATATATGGAAGACATATAATGGTAATCGGGAAATATCCATTTAAGCTTTTTCTTCTGCTCAGCAAAATATTTTTCCCGTCTTTCTTTTCTCAGGCTATGCCCTTCTGCTCTTCTCTCCTTTTCAAGCTCTTTTTCAATCAGCCCCTGAAGCTTCATGGCCTGCTCATCGTTCTCCTTGACCATAATTCCTCTGGTCAGGATTCTCTCTTCCAGAGAGTCATAGACAGACATATCCTCATGTCGCTTCAGCAAATATGGATCAGATTTATCTCCATACCACATATAGGCGATCTCTAAAAGCTTTTCTGCCAAGCCGTCAATTCTAAACTCTTCCAGCCTTTTCTGCAGTGCATCCTCCTCTATTTCGTTTCGCCATTCTCTGTGATATAGAAACAACTCCAGCATCTCTCTTAAAGTCAAATCATCTGTCACATATCGGTAAGCTGCTCCTGCAATGCGGTATGTCATTTCACTTTCTACAGGAAGCATCCAGATATTCTCATATGGCTCCCGAATCTGAGCGCTTTCAAGGATTCTAACCATATATTTTTCATATTTGGAAGTTTTAAACGGAAGCTTATGGTATAGGATAATCGCAATGCTGTTTACCTTTTTCATCCGTTCTCCAAATCCTTTGAAGATCTTATCGGTTTCAAATCCCAAATCTATCAAATATCCTTTTGCCAGATAATACTTATCCTCATCTAAAAAAATCTGCACCGGGCTGTTATCCGCCGTTTCCGGAAGTCTATACAATCCGCGGATAGACTCTGATACCAAAACTGTACAGGAAATTTCTCTCATATCCAGCCATGTAAGTACCTCTTTAAGAGCCTCCTCACAGCCTTCACTAAATGTTAGTGACTCTTGATATCGCTGAAAGAAACGGTCCCGCCATTTATCCGGTACCGTTTCCCTATGCCCCAGAAGCCCTAAATATACGATATTGGCCACCTTGTGATAATCTGCCAGGCGGTACATCCTCTCCCAGTCCAGTCGGCTAAATGGAACATGTCCGTCATCCTGACGGATAACGGATGCTGCCATCTCTACCAGGGAACGTCCCTCAAACAATAATCGATTCATAGCTCTCTCTTTTTCTTCCCATACTCTGTTTAATATTATGTACGTCCAGCAAGCTCCTTGATTCTGTAAAAGGACTTATCTCCTGCCAGTCTTTGATTCAGCCTTTGATCACTTTCCTGCACCTGCTCCAGCATGATCCGAGTTTTCCGCCTTATTTCATAAATCTTTTCTTCTGTCTTAGTAGCTCCAACAGCCTCATCTGGATCACATGTCACTAAAACACGCAGCTTTTCATAAGTCTCTTTGTCACTCTCCCCTAACAGCCATATCTCCTCCATGCACTGTTCGGCTCTCTCCATCTCGTCTCCCCGCATCTGAAGAACCATGGCAGCGGAAACCCCGTCATTGCGCACCACCACCTCTTCCAGCTGTTTAGTAAGCCTTTGGATTTCCCGAACGGCACCATATTTTCTCTGAAGAAGAATCATAACCTTTTCCATGTCAAGTTCCATAGCACCGCATCCTTCCTAGCCTCTTATCTCAGCCCTCTTTGCGATATGCATATCATTAACTTTTCTGCTTGCCCCATCAAATCCTTCCCGTAATTCGGAAAGAATGTGACGGATACGCCCTATTTCATCCTGCCTTCTCTGCCGCCCTGCTCTAACCCTGCTTAAGTCAAAAATAAGATATTCATAAATCCTTCTGAGATCCCAGCTGATTGGTTGTTCCATATCCAGAATATCCATAAGATATCGAACAATCCTGCTTACTCGGGTCAGACAGTCTTCAAAGTCTTTATAATTCTTATCTTTCAGAGACTGTTCAGCTCTTGTCAGGCGTTTAATGGCTTCATCGAATAAAAGCAATAGCTGTTCTGCTCCTGACATGGAATAAATACTCTTTTCTTTATATTGATTATATCCGTTCATTTAATCCCTTCCTTAATAAAATTTCTGCTGCCGCCTTATAGTAATAAAGCGGCAGCCAAATCTCTTTTATGCTGTAAGCTGAGAAAGGTAACTAGACTGGGTATTCATCTGGTTCAGCAAAGATTCCATGGTGGTAAACTGGGAGATATAGCGATCCTGCTCCACCTTCAGCTGATCCTGAAGCCTGTCAATGGTCTCCTGCATTTCTTTTAGCTGTTTGTAAATCTCATTGTCCATAACCGTGCTGGGCTTCTTTTCAGAACCTGCAATTTCAATCAGACGTCCATAGGAACCTTTTCCTCCGTTGGCCCTGTTTTTGGAAGCATATCTGGTTGCATAAGGAGTAAACGTGTCCTCAATGGTATCAATAAGGCCTTTTTTTACATTTCCTCCGCCGGTAAAGATATTTGATACCTTGTCAGGGTCTGTCTCCATAGCTGCCTTAAATTTAGATTCGTCAAATACAAGGGTTCCGCCGTCTCCCCAGTCCTCAGAATAAGTAATGCCAATCTCCTTTAGATCCTCAAAACTGGCGCCATTATTCAGCATCTTCGTAAAGACTCCCTGAATGTCCACGCTTAAATCACGCATAACGGAATCACCGTAAAGCAATCCCTGCTTTGCTTTCTTCTCCCAGTTCTCAATAGAGGTTTCATCCATTTCCGCCTTCTGTTCATCCGTTAATGCACCATAGCTGCTGTCAGGACGGGTTTTAATCTGAGAGTCGATTTCTGTCACCAAAGCATTATAATCTTCGATAAACTTCTTTACCTTTTCCAAAGCGCCGTCTACGTCTGCTTTGGCAGAGAATGTAACAGCCTCTGAGGTCTTATAGCCTCCTGGCACCGTGTCATCTTTTTCACCGAATGTTCCGGATACCGTGACGTTAAGTCCCTCTAAATTAAATGTGTTGGAAGATCTTTCCAATGTAACATTTACGCCCTGGCCGTAGCTGACAACAACTTCTGCATTTTTTCCGTCAGCAGAATTAGCGCCCTTGGAAGCATCTCCTCCAAAAAGCTTCCATGCCAAACCATCTTTTACAGCATCACTTGCATTTGAAGTTACTTTGCCGTCTGCCCCGACTGTAAACTCCTCTTCTTCTATCGTCCCGTCTTCTTTCGTGACACCTAAAGTAATTGCCCGGCCTTTTCCTGACTCCGACGCAACCAGCATAAACTGGCCTGTGGCATCTACATAAGTAGCCTTTACTCCGGCTTCTTTCGTAGAATTAATCTTTGTTATAATATCGTTAATAGTGCTTTTTGTTGTCAGGCCCTTGATCTGAACTCCATTAATGACAAGATCTAAATTGCCGTCTTTATTTGTAAATTTTGACAGATCTTTTGTTTCGTCTTCTCCCCATAAAGCATCCTGATCCAATTTGCCATTAAGGTTTATCTTGTTGGACGCACCGTAATCAATTCCCAAAGTATTCAGCAAAGCAGCATCACCGGAAATAATCGATACAGTAGCAGAGGAACCGCCGCTTGCATCTGTACTGAAACTCAGCTTACCGTCATCAGAAATCTTGGCTTGGATTGCATCCTTGCCAAAAGCCTGATCTAAACGGCTCTGAATATTCACTTTGCTTAACTGGGCTTTGCTAATCTCTTCAAGGTCTTTCTCTAAGGATGCCTGCTCTGCCTCGAGGGCCTCCTTTTGTCCGCCAGCCAATGCAGCCTCTGCATCCGCCAGTTCAGTTTCCAAATCACTCTTTTGTGCATTCAGTCTGCCTATTTCAGCATCATACAGGTCTATTTCCGCCTGCACGTTCTCTTTATCGGCACCGGTTAAACCATCCAGTTTCCCCTTCAGATCATCAATTTTCTTCTGGTATTCGCCTTTTATCGATTCAATGCCCTTTATCTGATTGTTTAACTGATCCGGCTTTCCTAAGGCAGTCTTAATCTCATTTACTCTCTTGCTGAAGGCATTCTGCACATCGCTGAGTTTTGAATTTTCGTCAAAACCGTATTTGCCTAAATTTGCTATATTGCCTTTTAACTCATTGCCCACCAGCATGCTCTTAATGGCATCCGCTTCTTCTTTCGTAATCAGTTTTACGGACTTTGAAGTTCCGTTATAGACAAATGTTACCTCTTTGTTGGTAATGGCATCCAGGGTATTTTTTGAGCTTATTCCGCTTTTGCTGAAAGAAGTCGGAGTCTTGTCGTTGATTTCGCTTAACTTAATATTCCCTGAACCATATCCAAAGGCCTCAGATGTCATGTTCCCTTTCAGGTTGTACTGACTATTCTCTGTTAAAGACTGAATCTTAATGGAAGGATTACTGATGTCTCCGTTGTACACAAACTTAATTTCCTCTGAAAGCGCTTTCTCTCCCAGCTTAACCTCTGATGCCTTCAGCTGCTCATTCAAAGCTTTCTCCAGCGCTTTGTAGTCTTCATCAGTCTGAGGGGCATAATTAATGGTAATCTTCTTTTTTCCGTCAGGATCATCTGGATCTGTGTACTTGTCGCTGAGGGTAAACTGTACAGTACTTAAAGGCTTGCCCTGGTCATTCGTAGCAACTGACTCAAAAACAAGCTTCGAACCGGCGCCCAGCTTGGGTTCATAAGTAATATCACACAGGTTTCCCATGTTCAGCTGCAGCCCTTTGTCGCCGCTTGTCTGCATCTGTGACTGCCGCACTGCTGAGGAAGCAGTCTGGTTCACTGCCAATATGGAAAGGCTGCCTATAAGATCTGAAGTCCCGTTAACGCTGACAAGCCCCTTGGAATTTTCCTTTCCGTGAACCGTAATCATGTTCTTCGCAAACGTAAAAGGATCTTTCAGATTCGAACTGGAAGCGTAGCTGGCATACGTATCGGACCAGTCAATGATCTTATCGCTGATGCCTCTGTATGCTTCCTGCTTCCACTGAAGCTCCGTAACCTTCTTTTTCTGATTATTAATCTTGGTGGTGGTACCCAGGGTCATCTTCTCAATAATGGAATCACGGTCAATACCGGAAGCCATACCGCCAAAACCTCTGAGGGACGTGTTCCCTAAGCTGCTGGTACTGTTTATACTCGCCATATTTCTATCTCCTTTCATCTCATATGCAGCCCATGCCTTTCTCTTCAGTTACTGTATCTTCCCTTTTTTACGGCTTAACTGCATCATAATACCTTGAAAAAAATCATTTTTAATCTATACTTATTTATCGACATGATATATAATAAAAATAATATCTTAAAAATCATTTTTACTACTTTTTATATTTGGAGGTACCGTTTTGTCTATCATTATTACAGTATCCAATCAGAAAGGCGGCGTGGGCAAAACCACCACATCGGCTGCCCTTATATCAGGTCTGGATCGGGAAGGGAAACGTGTTCTGGGCATTGATCTTGATCCGCAGGGCAATCTGGGCTTCTGCCTTGGAGCCGGTATGGCTAACCCTCACACGATTCTTGATGTCATGAAAGGCACTGTCCCGGTTCACAAGGCACTTGTCCGATGTGACTACGGTGATCTGCTGGTTTCCGATATTACCCTGAGCAATAGCGGTCTGGACGGCATCCGCAGTAACCGGGAGTTTATTTTGAGAGACGCCATAAAGCCTGTTATGGATTTTTTTGATTATATTATCATAGATACTCCGCCAGCCTTGAACCTTTTGACGGTGAATGCCTATTCGGTTTCCGACTTTTTGATCATCCCCATGGCTTCTGACATTTTGAGCCTGGTGGGACTTGCCCAGCTAAAGGAAACGATTGAGTCTGTCCGTGCTTCCTTTAACCCTGGGCTTAATGTTCTCGGCATTCTTCTGACCAGATACAATCCCAGGACCCTGTTGTCCCGGGATGTTCTTGAGATGGCCCAGCAGCTTGCTGTACAGATCCAGTCCCAGGTCTTTGAAACCAAAATCCGCACTGGAGTCGCCATCGCTGAGGCACCGGCTCATGGCGAAAGTATTTTCTCTTACAATCCCCGCTCTGCAGCGGTAAAGGATTATCAGGCGCTTATCGATGAAATCGCTCCTGATATCCACTTAAAGGAGGTATCACAGTAATGTCTAAAAAAACCAACAAAACGTCCCACGTCATGGATCTTCTGACCAATGGCGCTTCCACAGAAGCTGACGTCTCAGTAAATGAGGCCGTATCCGGTCAGGAAAAGAAAGCTGCCGATGTTCAGTCCCACACAGTCTCTCCAGCGAAAGTCACCGTTGTGGACGAGGGAAGCCGCAATGACCGTCTTTCCCAGGAGATTTTAGGTAAGCTCACAGAAGAGTTAGAAGAAGAAACCCGGCGGGAGCTGGACACCCAAGAATCAGAGGGCAAAAAGCCGGAAGCTGCAGAGCAGGCAGCGGCTAATCAGCCGTCTCAAAGGGAGGAAGCAGACAGCCAGGAACTGCAGGCGCAGCAGACGGCCCCGTCGGATCTGGAAATCCAGAATACACAGACGCAGAATGAAGCTGCTTCTCAGGATTCCCAGGCAGATACCCCTTTGGCAAATCCTGCTGAAACGGTTCAGGAATCCATGTCTGATACTTCCCAGCCTTTAGAGGACAGCATCCAGGATACGGCCCCGCAGACATCCTTAAAGCCTTCTCAAGATTCCTCAGATGCGTCTGCCTCCCTGCAGCCCCAGGAAGAATCCCCTGAAGCTGCAGCGGCGCCTGGCAGTTCTTCCTCGCAGGCCCAGGAAAGCGCTGCGGCTCCCGGCAAAGCCCCCCATCCCATTATTCCGGAGTCTCAGCTTAACAGACGTTTTCAGGATAAAGAGTACCGTTTTATCAATGTTATGGAACAGCTTCTCATGCGTCAGAATCTTGAAGCCGTATTAACACAGTATGAGGTATGCACCTGCCCTCGCTGTATGTCCGACGTGTGTGCCCTGGCATTAACCGGGCTTCCTTCTAAGTACGTGGTAACCAGCAGAGATTCCATCTCCCCCCTTATCAGCTACTATGAAAATAAATATAAGATACCTGTTTTAACAGAACTTATGAAGGCATGTAACAAAGTTCGGCAAAACCCGCGGCATAAAGTAGAAAAATAGTCCCTCTCCTGAGATTCCATTTTCTGGAATTTCAGGAGAATTTTTTTGCTTTCTGGAGATCCTCTTTAATCATACCAAAGTCTTTAAAGCCTGGAAGCAGACTGCTGGTTAAAACATGTTTAAAAGATCAAAATGTCTCAAAAAGCGGCATATTTCTCTTCCGCTTTTTGAGACATTTGCTTCATCCCATATTGATGGCCCCAATTTACTGCCACATCTTAATTTCTTCTTCATCAAGGATCAGATCCACCTGTACCTGAATATTCTCATCTGTTACAGGCAGGTAGCCGCTTACAGGCGTATTGCCTCGTTCCTGTCTTGCCTTGCTCATATACAGTTCCCAAGTCTCCCTGTCTTCCTCATCCTCATTCATATAGTATCTGGGGTAACCGTCCTGATCCATTTTCATGGTAAAGCTCCAGACATTGTCAAATGAGGTGGTTCCCCTTCTTAGCTGGAAAAGGTTCATATCTCCGCTGGGTTCTGTCATCTCCAGCCAGACCTCCTCTCCCTCCGGGTCCAGGTACAAGGTGCTTTTCATCCCCTGATCAGGCGTATCAAACTCTGCTGCCAACTGCAGCTTTTTGTCTTCTGCATCCCATATGGCAACCTTTAAAAGGCTTTCAGGCTCCTGCTCTCCGCACATTACCACCAAGTCCCGGTAGCCGTCCCTGTTTAAGTCCGTAACAAGAAAAAACTGCTGTGTCTGGGATGCAGTTGCATCTTCCTTCTTGCTTTTTTTCTTAGAAGCGCTTTTCAGTTCAGACCTTATAGCCTTCCGGTACTTGTCATAACCATCCACTCCAGTTCCGTCCGGCCCTACGTAGCGACCATCCTTGGAGAAGGTATTAAAGGCCATAGCTCCGTCCGGCCCCATGTAATACTTCTTGCCATCCTCTTTGTTTGTAACCCATCCTGTCTTCATGTAACCCTTAGAGTCTACATAATACACCTTATCTTCGTCTTCGATCCACTCATCTTTTGCCGGATCATCAGGGCTGTACATATACATCCAATACTTTCCATTATCAGACAGAGCCCAGTCGTCAGCATACGCTGTCACAGTACCAGCTGCTGCAATCAAAAAACCGCATAAAATGCCTGTCAGCCGTCTTTTTATAGTCCGCATCTCCTTTCCCTGGATTTTGCTTCTTCAGGGAGTGCTCCAGCCCTTCTGCAGAGTCAGAACCTTATTGGGCCTTCCCGCTCTGCCTTGCCTGCTCAAACCTCTCCAGAAGCTTATCAATCACATGAACCAAATTGCCGATCTCCGGCTTGGTCAGCTGCTCGTCAGCTCCCAGCTGTTCACCTTTAATTCTCATCTGATCATCAATCAAAGAAGAGAAAATAACCACCGGAAGGTGCCTCAGTCTCGCATCATCTTTTACCAGTTTCGTAAGACGGTGTCCGTCCATCTCCGGCATCTCAATATCTGTCACAATAAGGTTAACCTTATCAAACAAGTCAGAGTCGTGGCGAATCGAATCCAGATAATTCCAGGCTTCCTGGCCATTATTAAAATTGGTAATATTGGTAAATCCTGCCGTCTGCAAAGAATCATCAATCATCTTCTGCAAAAGAATAGAGTCCTCAGCAATGACAATTGGGCTGTCGCACAGTGCCCTGTCGCCCATCTGCTCCACCTCGGATATCTGGATAGAGGTTTCCGGTGCAATCTCCGCCACGATGGCCTCAAAATCAAGGATGGTAACCAATTCTCCGGCGCACTGGGCAATGCCTGTAGCTACGCCTTCTTCTCCGTGGCTTAAAGTCTTATCCGGCTTCTGGATATCCTTCCAGGAGATACGGCTGATTCCCTCAATACTCTGAACACGGAAGGCTACTGTCATCTTGTTAAAGTTTGTCACAATAAACAGATCCCTGGTCTGATGTTCCAGATATTCGTTGGTCAGATAATACCCCAGATCAATAACGGTGATCAGAAGATCCCTGGGTTTAAAAATACCTTCTACTGCCGGATGGGCGTGAGGCATGGCCTTTACCTTGGCAGCCATCATGATCTCTTTTACCTTAGCCACATTGATTCCGTAGAATTCCCCCTGAATGGTAAACTTCATAATCTCAATCTCATTGGTACCTGATTCCAGAAGGATTCCCTCTTTTTCTTTCACCACTTTTATCTTCTCCTCTCTAGAGATGCTTTTCCGGCCTTCCCACCGTACGTATAATCACGTCGCCGTTTGAAACATCAATCAACATTGTTCTCGCATAACTGCCGCCTATGTCTTCGGCTGCAATGCGCAGCCTTTCATCCATCAGAACCCGTTTCACCATGGCGGCATTCCTCTGGCCGATGTTGCCGAAGTCCGAGCCGCCGCTTCCCTTCATCTCGAACATTTTGGCGCCGCCGGCTATTTTTACGATGGTCCTGTTCTTCATCAGGCCGAAAGCCGTAAGCTTGCGCAGCGTCTCCCGAATCCCGCTGTCTGCATATTTGAAAACCTTCGGATCATTAGGGTCTACTCTTGCCGGCAGCATAATATGCAGAAGACCCCCCAGCTTAATGAGAGGATCATAAAACGTTACCCCGATACATGACCCTAGAGCATATGTAATAACTCGGCTGTCACCCCTGGCAAACTTCATGTCGCCAATCCCTACTTTTATTTCCTTCTCAGACATTATGAAACACCTAATTTCTCTAAGATACTGTTAAGCGACTCAATATCAGGAAGCATTAACAGTCCGTCAGAAAGCCGTTTGCCGTCCACAATAAATTCTGCATTGATATACATCAGCTTATCTGTTACATAGCCATATTCTGCCATTGGAACCGTCAGAACGCCGCCCAGCATATTCACCGTGGAGCTGGGAACAGACAAATCAATCTCCACCCCTACCAGCTGCGTAAAGGCATTGACATAAGAACAGATAATTATATTGCCCACTTCTTCCAGCGCAGAATAGGCCAATTCATCCAGTTCTTCAAAAGAATCATACTCCCTGCCAATAAGTTTCCCTAAAACAGCATTGGCCAAGTCCATTTTAAATACGAACAGCATCAGGCCGTTTATTTCATTGGACATCCTAACAAGAGTGGCAGTCACAAGCTCCTCAATATCCCCCAGCCTGTCTACAGTTTCCTCATACCCCAGAATACTTATCTCCGGAATGGAGATGCGAATCTCCTTTTGGAGAAGCTTTGACAAAGCGGTGGCAGCATGGCTGGTACCGATACTGCTGATCTCTTTCATCACATCCAGGTCCTGAAGATTCATATCCTCGTATTTTTTCAGTCTCATAGTCACCTCATATCCTCGCATTCATTCTATGGTTATCCCCTTAGGGAATTAATCGTAGACTCAATCTCGTCTGATGTGATCACCATCTTTAGGGCATAGCTGTAGGCCCGCTGGCATTCAATCATCCGCACCATCTCCTTGGCCAGATCGGTTCCTGAACGCTCCAGTGCACCGCTCTGAATCTTAGGTGACTGCACCAGGACAGGCTCCATGTTTTCAGGCGCCGCATACTCGTTGGCGCTGACGCTTACAAGACGGCTGGGATTGGAAAACGTATATAGGCTCAGACGCGGGCTGTCGTCCTCCTCGTCCTCGTCAAGCTCATCTTCTTCCTCTTCCTCCTCAGGCTCGTAATCCTCCTCCAGCATTTCAAGCATATGCTCAATATCCGGCACTTCAGCCTTGAGTGGCTCTCCGTTCTGATCCAGCACCAGCTTTCCCCCGTCTGTCATCAGATAATAGCCGTCCTCCATCTGAGAGCGGTAAAAATGGCCGCCTCTGGTATATGTAATCTGCTTGGTTACAGGATCCTGCAGCATAAAAAAAGCATTTTCATCTAAAATAGCAAAGTCAATATTGCTGTTGGTGGTGGTAAAAGGCTCTGTGCTGTATCTGGAGTAGGTTCTCTGCATCCTGACGCCATTGCCTGACATAAGTTCTGTCACTGCATTCTCAGAGTCGTTTAAATTATAATTCATAAGGTCTGAAAACGCTGCTGTCTTCGGTTTAAAGCCGTCATTGTTGATATTAGCCAGATTGTTGGAAATGACGCTCATCTTTGCCGTACAGGTTCCGGCACCTAATGCTCCGGTATAAAATGACTGATACATATCGTTCTATTTCCTCCCTTACAATCTTCCTACATCTGTTACAGCCTTGCTCATAATCTGGTCGTACATTTTCAGTACCTGAGCAGCACTCTGCAGCGCTCTCTGGGAGGTCATCATAGAGGTCATCTCCTCCACCATGTCCACATTGGATTTTTCCACTGACTGCCACAAGAGAGAAGGTGATTCCACCTCCTGGGGAGCCTGGCCTGTGGAAAACAGGCCGTAGTCTTCCTTATGAAGCTGCTCATAGTCTGCAAAATCTACAATACGAAGAGTACCTAGTATTTCCTCCTGTACCTCCGTATCTTCATCATCATACCCATAGTCATCTTCATCCTCAGACTCCGGCTGAAGCCGCACACTGATAACCCCCTGGCTGTTTACCTTAAAATCCTCGCTGGTAATGGCAATAGGACCGCCGTCCTTCCCCATAACCCGGCCCAAATTGTTTAAAGCAAGGTATCCTTCGTCATCCACACGGAAAGAACCATTTCTGGTATAGCGAATCCCCTGGGGGGTATCAATGCAGAAAAAACCTCTGTCCGTCAGGGCAAAATCCAGAACCCCCTCAGTCAGGTCATAGCTTCCCTGTTCATAATTCACATACGTCCTGTCAGCGGACCGGATTTTGGAAGTAGTTGCCAAAGGTTCCGGATTGTCCTTGTAACGCCGTCCGGTACGGTACAGCATCTCCTCCTGGAACGTGGTGCTGACCATTTTATCCCTCTTATATCCTGGAGTCTGGATATTGACCATATTATTACTGATTACATTCAGATTCCTGCTCTGAGTCAGCATCCCTGACGTCAGGTTATAAAATCCCTGGTACATGCCCATCTCCTCCTTTCTCTATATCCATTTCGGCGGTTTTTAATAATTTCTTATGTAAAATCCTAAAATAAATTTGTCCCTGCGGTTTCTAAAGCCTATTGCACATAGCTGCTCATATGGGCTTTCAGCTTGCGGATGGCCGAACTGTGGATCTGAGAGATCCGAGGTTCACTTACTCCCAAAACCTGAGCGATCTGCCCCATATTAAGCTCTTCCATATAATACAAGGATATGACCATCTGTTCTTTTTCCTTCAGCTCTTTTATGGCTTCCGCCAAAACCTGCCGGGATTCGATCTTTAAAAACGCCTTCTCCGGCTGGGAATCCGCATCACCGCTGGAAAGCTGCAAAGACTGATGCTCTCCCTCGTCATCGGTTATCATATCCAGAGAAAGCACATTCATCATAACGCTCTTGCGCTGAAG
>CATLBO010000058.1 GCA_949879025.1 uncultured Hungatella sp.
TTTTTGTCACAGATTTTTATGAGCAGTTAAATGAGACAAGTGAAATCATCTGTTATCAGGAGTTTGGTTCTTTTGATCTGGCGGATATTCAAAAGCTGAGGACTCTGATCGGAAAACGGTTTTATGCTGTACCATATATGGAGAATGGGAAAGAATATTATAACATAGTAACGGAATAATTCTGTTATCACCTGTCCGGAAGTAATGATTGGGGGAACCAACATGAACATAGAAATAACAGAAAAATATAAAGCATTTTTGATTCCATTCCCAAAAGAAACATTGGAACCGCTGAATAGAGATGTACAAGCCGATTTTGAAGAAGCTGAAGGAAGTTGATCCGAAATCCATGCGTGAAAGAAAGTTCTTCTGGCGCAGAATGTGTGAGCCAGACATTCTATAAATAACGGGAGGAACGAATATGAAATATGACTTATCTGCTGTCGAAATGTTAAAAATGCTGGGTTATGACCAGCCTACAGGCAGGGAATGGCTTGAAAAAATAAAGCAGGAGAAACAGATAAGCCTGCCGAAAGCCTACACAGAATTTATGGAGCTGATGATGGACTGTCCTCTTTTGGGTACGTCCAATCTTTGGATCGGGAAAATGGAGCATAAAACGTCTGCGCATATTCCCTGCACATTCTATGACCAGCTACAGGAAATGATAGACGACCGTAAAGGCCGTTGGTCAAAGCGTCCTGGCAAGTATGAGCGCTCACTCTACGATCTTTTTCAGCTTCCGGCAGAAGAATGGTCCCAGACGGTTGACAATTATCTTGTGATTGGCAGTGATTACGCAGGCGGGATGGGCGAGTTTGGCATCCGCATAGAAGATCTGCAGAAAGATGATCCTCCTGTGTACTGGCACAAAAATGCGGACAGCTTTTTGATGTGGAAACTGGAAAATGAAAAATTATCCGATTTTTTGCTGAACGTATTGATAGAGGCGCTTGCCTGTGTGGACTATCAGAGTGCGGAATACGAATTGGAGACAAAAGGGTGGCGGTATGAGGAATACTTTGATCTCAAAAAGGATGACTGGGTTGCAAGTAAGTCCGTGCTGAAACGGTATGGCATTGATTATGCTGCCATCAAAAAGTACAAAGCCAGCAGCGGAACAGTCTTTTGCTGCTATGATGAGAACAGAAACGCTTTTTTTGTTGGTTCCACAGCTGAAGGGGAGATGTCCCTGTCCGCAATCAACCGCAGCGAGGCAGAGCATATCTTTTTAGACCTTGACAGTTTGGAATATCTGTTTGAAGAAGCCAGGCTGTGCATAAAGGACAGGGAAAGGGAGGATGAACTAAGCCAATACTATATTTACACAAAAACCCCAAAAACGAAGATTAGCCTGTCTGATTACTGCCAGGCAGATAAGCCTCCCCAGAAAGGAGAAAACGGGGAAAGCATTTGCCCTGCTACTGCAAAAAAAGAACCGTTATACATTCTATGCAGCGGAACTGATTTTATGGAAGTGATAACTAGGGTATTGCAGAAAAAGCCGAAAGCTACGAATGAAGAACTGCTGGAGACTCTAAATGATTATCTGCAAACCAGGAATTTATGATAGATGGATTTTTCAATCTATTCTATGGGCGATAGAAGTATTTATAAGAGATAATGAATATGGAAGAATTATATCAAAAAGGGATGGAACTGTGGGAAACTGCAGAACAGCTGATAAAACAGCACAAAATCGATTCTTCAGAGGGGCGCAGTGAGATGCTATCTTACCAAAAGCAGGAGGTTGAGTGTTGGCAGACAGCCGCTGAGCAGGGGGATGCAAAGGCACAGCACCAGCTGGGCTATTACTTTTATAATTGCGGAAAAAACAGCAATAAAAATAAAAAGGCATTTGAATGGTACAGCAAGGCCGCTGAACAGGGATATGCCCCGGCACAATATGAACTTGGTTTTTTATATTCCTATGGATTGGGAGTACCGATGAATTATAAAATGGGCAGCTATTGGTACGAAAAGGCTGCCGAGGGAGGAATGGCGTCTGCCGCACATATACTGGGAGATAGATATTGTGAAGGTAAATCCAGAAATTACAAAAAGGCGATTTATTGGTACAAGAAATCGATGGAGTTAGGAATGCGGAGGGCTGTGGAATATCAAATTGGATGGTGCTATGAAAAACTTGGAGATTTTGAGCATGCTATAGAATGGTATATGAAGGAGCGGAAAAAGGCATTGGCGATACAGCATATCACCTTGCAGAACTGTACGAAACTGGAACAGGTGTACCTAAAGATTTCAAAAAAGCAATAGAGTGGTATCGAGTATCTGCAAAGCTAGGTTATCCAGACGCTGATTTATGGTTGAAAGAAAAAGAATTTTAACTATGAAAAAAGAATCATTCTCTTTATATATAATTCTGCGGAATACAATGTGTGCTGCTCTTGTCCTCTTGGTGCTGCTATCCGCTCCCACCGGCTGGCTGTACGATTTGTGGGTCGGGGAGGGAACGGAACAAGGGCAGTGGCCCAGCGTAGAAGTCCAACGGCTCCGGCAGCAGGATGGTTCCTGGCTTTGCGTATATTTTGATGACTATCTGGCATGGACGGGAGCGGACAATTATCCAACTGGCTATGTCCGCTATACCACCACCGAGGAGCGCCGGATTCTGGACCAGATGGCGGAGGACTATGATGTTAATCCGGTTTATGTGCTGGATATGTATAGGCATGGGAAAGTAAGTCGGATGCTGGATTCAGGGTTGCGATTGGTGGTATTGGCTGTTGCTGGCGTGTTGATATTAACTATTATGAAACTATGGAAAAACAAAAATAATTTGAGGAGTTTGTAAATGGACGCTGAAAAATTTTGGAGTACCACAGAAATGAACAAATTTCTGTATCAGCAGTTAAAGGCGATGTGTGAGGCTAACGGCTTTGTCCTTAGCCCCAGGAAAGGGAAACACCTGGTCAAAATTGCGGAGCATTTTGTACAAATCGTTTGTCCGGAAGTTTCATATGGCAGGACACGCATCCATGTATTGGTTTCCCCTGCGGGTTCTTTTGCGAATCATATTTATGCAGAAAAAGTGTTTTGCCCTCACGGAGATAAGAAAGAAGATATTTATAGCGTTTATTACGATCTTGCAATAGAGGATGCCACAAGCTATAAAGAGTTTTATGATATTCAGCAGATGAAAACACTATGGGCAGAAATTATTGAGCCGCAATTTAATCATGAAATTTTTTCTTGTTTATACGCTTTCAGCTTTGAGCATTTTCTGAGCCTGTCTGAATCATGGAGCTGTGACGGTTTTCAATATAGCATCTCTCACAAAAATGATAATGCCTTGAGTTTTTTATCTTTGGGATATGGTGAAGTTTGGAAAGGAAACTTTGAAAAAAGCATCTTACTGTTGGAAAGGGCATTATGCGGTTTTAAAAAGGGTGTTGAGTTGAATAAACAATCTGGGCGGGAAATATCTGTAGATGTCCAGGAGAATTATGACACGGTGCAGGGAGTGCTTTCAATGATACAAAGGGGCGATACAAAAGCACAGATTATTGATAAAATGCAGGAAATTGAACGGATTGCATTAAATAAAGCATGGGGTGTCATGCTGTCCTCGGAGGGCAAAACAATCCGGTTAAAGAAAAAAGAGTTTCTTTAGTGGATATAAGAGAAAAGGGAGTATAAGGCAATGTCAAACACATTTCCGATAGAAGAATTGCGTTCCTTGTTAGAAAAAGCAAAGGTCACAGATGCGGCTCTGAAACAGTTTGGCGCAGAAAGTCATAAATATCAATGGAATCCGCCAGCGTCTCTCAAAGAGATAGAAGAATTTGAGCAGGAAACAGGGATTTCACTTCCGGATGGCTACCGTAACTTTCTGCTGCAGGCGGGGAACGGCGGAGCCGGGCCTTTTTATGGCCTGTTTCCTATTTCAGCAAGCAAAGGCTGGCCCATAGAGCCGGATAAGCTTCCCTGGCTGGCTCCGGACAGGAGCGTAGAGGAACTGGAGGATGTGCCGGACTGGAAGCGAGGCTGTATCCCCATCGGTTCCCAGGGGGATACCTATATCACCTGCCTGATGGTGACAGGGCCGGACCGGGGCCGTGTCGTTTATATAGAATATGAGCGCTCCTGGATATTTTTCCCCAGGGAACCGGACTTTTTATCCTGGTATACCCGCTGGCTGCGGGAAGCGGCAGCCGGTTACGATATGGGGTGGTTTGGTATTTTCCTTGATGGTGATGAAGAAACACTGCAAAAGCACTATGTCCAGGCGGATACAGAAGGGGAAAGATTATTGGCCATTGACAGTATGGAAAAGTTCCCGGACTTATCGGATGCCTCCCAGGATTTTATATGTAGTATTCTGGATGAATGGGTCATGAAGGAGGATGTGGGCAGCCTGCCACGGCTGGCTTACCGTGTAGACCCTGAATTATATGGACAGTTTTTGGATAAACGATGGGAAGTTGGGCTGATTGACCGGTTGGTATATGAATTGTACCATACGCCTGCAGACAGAAAGGATCTGGCAAAACGTTGGAAAGAGCGCATCCTGGATAAGTTGCCGGAGCTTTCTCCGAAAACGTATTGTATTGCCATATCGCTTTTGAGGATGGGCGGCGGGGTGAATCTGGAACAGGTGGCATTTCTCCTTGACAGGGCTGAAGGCAGGGAGAAAAGGGAGCTGCTCCGTGATTTAGGGCATTTCCCGGACGCAAAAGAACACCTGGAGATATGGTTGGGCTATCTGCAGGAACGGGAGGATCTGGAACTGCTCCATTATGCTTTGCTGTCCGTTCCCCATGTCAACGATCCCCGGCTGCGGGAAGCACTGTGTAAGGTGCAGGCCGCATTCCCGTTTGCCCTGGAAATGATCCATGTTGATGATTATAAAGATAAAGAAGCATTGGAGCGTTCCATCCGCCGGAATAAAGAACGCACGGTTTATAAAGCGGCAGACGCTGTCCTGACGGAGTTGTTTTATGAGGGCATTAACCCGGAAGATATCCGTCTGCCCCGTCCATACCGCTTGAAAATGCCGGGGAATGCAATGAGCGATTTAGGGATGCACCGAACCCCGCCGACAGATGGGATTTTGATACACCCATTGATTGCCCTTGCCATCCGGCAGGGATCGGGTGGAAGACTGCCGTCCACTGCCTGGGATTGGGGGCGGAAGCTGAAACAGGTGAAGGAGCTCCAGCTTGTCCTGTCCGAAAAAACAGTCCAGAGCTGGGAGGATGAAGCCCGTTGTGCCTATCTCCGTGCGCCGGACGAGCATTTTCCGCCAGAGCCTTATTATTATGATATCCGAGGATGGGATGTCATTGGCGAGATGGAGAATCTCTGGGAATTGAGGATTTCTGAAATATGTGTGGAAGATTTCTCTTTCCTGGCACAATGTAAGAATCTGCGGACGCTGTCCCTTTATAATACAAATTTTACCGATTGCCGGTTATTGAAAGGGCTGCCTAAGCTAAAATATGTTGACCTCCGCTCCTGCCGCTTGATACATAAAGAGATCTTGAAGAAACTTCATGCGGAGTGTGAATTATAAGTATTGGCGGATATTGCATCAAGAACAGTTATGAGGAGGTATATGTATGTATAAGGCATCAATAATCAAAATCTTAGTTGCAAGTTGTATGGGTATAACTTTGATTGCACTTTTAGCGATGGAGCTATTTTCCGATATACCTGTTTCGTTACAAGTTTTTGCTGTTTGTGCAAGCATTTACGGTTTTCTTGAATTATGCAAATGGACTAGAAAATAAATACCAGCTTGTTATATTGGAAAACCGGTATTCAGATGGAGGAATATGTTATGAAAAAATATGTCGAGACACTTCTCCGTATAATGATTGCTTTGGGATTATCGGGGTGTCAAAATGAAGCTTCCACTCCCAATGCCTGTGTATCGTCTGTAATGTATAATGGTGATATTTATTGCACAACAAACAAGAAAGCAACTGCCCGGTGAAACGGCTGAGAATGCCATTATAGGGAAAATTACATCTACAGTTTCTCTATCGCAATTGCCAGAGGAGGATGGATAAGCATATTTTAATGGATTGGATCACCTTATGCAATAATTTCTGATGGTTTTGTTGTTTTACTTGATAATGAGTGGACTCTTTTTGAGACGAGGGAAGGACGGGGGATATTTTTTGATGGCAACAAAGCCAGAGAAGGATATTATGAGGGAGGACAAGGTAGCATTATGGAAAGCATATACAAATCTTTCTGATTTTGAGCAGACCCTGCATGGACTTCAGGCACAGGATGTCTATTACGCAAAGCCAAGGTTTCTGCAGAAAAACGATACAAAAGAGATCGGAGCCTTTTATGCCTTAACAGAAGAATGCGAAAGTATCTTTCCTGTCCGGGCTGGCGGGTTTCTGATTCTGAGTGAACTGAAAGTGACAGAGGGGTTTGTACAGTTTGTACTTTACAGTGAGCAGTGTGTGTTGGAAGAAATGTTTCCTTATGAGCAGTTTATTGAGGAACTGAACGGATATGATGTCCGAAAGTTTGATGCGGATCACATTCTAATTCCGCCTATGACAAAAGCGGAGCTGGAAAATCTGGCCAGAAAGCTGCATGGAAAGGGAAAGTCTGTATGAACGGAGTAATGGGGAAAAAGCAGAAAACAGAGAAAAGGATAAAGGAATATATACAGGTAAGCTCCATGAGCCTGAGCAAAAAGGAAAAGCAGGATTTCAAAGAGCTTGTGATTCACAATGAAGAAACGGCAAAAAAGGTATTCCGGGGTTCAAACCATACAGGGAAAGAGTATATCCTGATATTTTTGAATTCCCAGGGAAAAGGCGCTGACATTGCAAAAGAGGAGGCAGCAGTCTGGGTTAGCCAGATGGAATTTATAAACAGCAATCTTTTAGAAGAACGGGCATTCCGTTCCTGGATGTCAGGAGAAACAGATATCATGCCGGAAACAATGCCTGTCAATAAATATATTATGGGATTTCCCCGCTGACTGCTCCTATATCACCGTGGAGCCGGATCAGACTGCGGAAAGCTACACAATTGGACTTCGGCAAAAGTACATCACTGCCCCTGTGCTGGCGAGTGTTTATGTCCTGGTGTATGTGGCGGTGTGGTGCGTTATAGGTGGCATGAAAAGGAGAATGGAGCAGATATGAAAATAAAAATTGTGTGTCATGTTGTTTCTTTATGCTGGGTAGCAATAGTTGTTCTATTATTGACTGGCTGTAATCCAACAGCAGGTGCAACAGAATATGAAGTAATATATCCGTCCAGTTATAGCAGAGATTCCTATGCTTATGATGAAAAATCTCCCATTGAGGGAAGTTCTTGTTATCTTCAATGGGAAAAAGCGGATGATTACGAGAAGACCTATGACTACGATATGCATATCCTGGATGAGAATGGTTCGGTATTGTATAGTTATCCCGATGTGGGAAGCAAGGCGATGCATGGGAGCATACAGGAAGATAGTAAAACCTGGGTTTGTGCGGAACATTGGACGGCTCCCCACCACAATGGCTATGTGGAAGGCTGGCTGAAAGAAAGCGATCTGCTCTTGATTGATTTGAGTGATGGCAAGATACTGTTTCAGGACAAGGCAGGAGAAAATGAATTTTACATTACCACAAATGGAACACGATGTTATTTCTATCTTCCTGGAAAAGAAGAAAGCGAGAAGCTGTTTGGATTGATAAAGATACCAGCGGAAAATGCGGTAATTTATTACCGGGATATTTCGGACTGGATGCAGAAACACATGTTTTACACTTTTGATTATGTGGCAGAGCCTGATATTGATACAAGTAATGGAGTTAAAACGCGCATTAAATTTTATATATCTGAAAACCAGCTTAAAGTGGCATGGACATCTTATGAACCTGTTGGTGATGAGCATTGGGAGTATCTGGAGAAAAAGGCTTATAAAATCTTACTTACCGAAGATGCCTTTCAGTGAGCAAAAAGCGCAGACGGGGCGGAACTATGGCGGACAGTTTTATTTGGGATTGTTTGGCTTTGTGATGAAGAAAAAACAAATTTTGTCAAGGAGGAGATAAAAATGGCAAAAGCAGAATTTGAGTCAAAAGCAGAGGTATTGATTAAGTTGATGGTAGATACGATTGCGGACAAAGAATATGCAAAACTTGCATCCAGCATTCCACCAAAACTTTCATGGGCCTCTTATATTGACGCAGAGCAGACATTAGAAAATGCCTGCTTGGGATTTGGAAAATGGTTGGTTGAACAATTAGCTATGTGGGAAGACTATGAGGGCAAAAAGTTTGTAGTAGACCATTTTGAAAAATCTTGTATGGAGAATACTCACGAAGAAAGACTTGAAATTGATAAGAGAGATATGGTGTCTTACAATCCAACGAGCTTTGGAGAACAACTGGATTTTTGGTTTGAGATAGAGTTTTTCATAGAGAATGGGCAAATAAACGCAGTATTTGATGTGAATATATAAAAGCTCTAATTCCCGCTTATCAGTGAGAACACAAGCTCTGCAATCTTAATAAATCACTCAGCTGCCAAGATCAACAGCATATTAGAAGACGTTGGATGGACGGTCAGATAATGTATTTTGATAATCACAAAAAAGAGGTTCGCAGATATGGTGAAACAGAAAAGACTATTTATGCTCTCCTTACTACTGTTTATGCTGACGGGATGTGGTATGAGCGAAGAACTGACAGACTGGGCGGCGGAAAAAGCAAACGATGTACTGGAAGTTGTCGGCGGTGGTGTTCAAGAGGCTATTGATGATCTGGAAAATGTCGAGTATTAAGACGGCCTGTTTGAAAATAACCTGGATTCTGCACGGGCATATTTGCTGACACAGTTACAAGAGAAATATGGGATAGAGTTTACTGTTGTCGGTGACGAGGATTTGGAAAACTATGGTCTGTTTGCCGGAGCCACTTATACCTGCGATGTTGCGCAGATAGATGCGCCGGATCAAGTGACAACCGTTCTTGTATCTCAAACAATGTATCAAGATGTTCGGGATGGATATGCTGTGAACTTCTTTAAGGAAGAGGCTGAGGCTCCAGTTTTAGAGTTGTGCGAAACTAAGGATTATGTCATTGACCAGCGTATTTCCCTGGAGATGCCGGGAATGGCAAGAGCAGGGACAGCTGAAGATGAGCTGGAGCGGTTTCTTGCGGAAAGTGGTGGGTATGTAAAATTGGTTTTACGCTTTACGGACGATTTAGATACAGAAACATATGCAGAATACCTCTACGATTTTCTGAACAGTGTAGATCAGCTAGAGTGTAATCTGCCCCTGCAGGCAAAGGCAAATAAAATTTATATCTTCCATGAGGAACTTAATATCCTGGATGGCTTTGATGCCAGCACTTATACCGTGGAAGATTTGAGACAAGAAATTGAAGTATTTTTAAGTATGGGCGCACCTCAATAAATTTGTAAGAGCAGGACGAAAAAAACAGAGAGGCATTAACGCCATGTGTGCTTATGGGGGGCGAACTACTCCGATTATGGCAGGCTTTCCAGTATCCCTGAAAAATATACAGTCTGTTCCTCGTAGTTATTTGGGATAGCATTGTTAATATCAGGGGAATCTGATGGGGAGATAACGGCATTGCAGATATGGATATTGCCTGCAATGAGTTAAAGAACGCCAGAACACATCTGGAATCCGCAATCCAGGAGGGCGGGACTTTGTATGTGGTGGAAGATGGCCGGCTTATGATGGCGGAACTGGCGTATTATCTTCTGTACTGCCATATCAAGGACGAAGATGCGGTTGCTTTCCTCTTTGAGGAGGAGCTGAAGGATAGGGAGCGGAATTCATTCCAGGGGATAGGAAGTACGCTGCAGATACTGACGCACCTGATCAGAAAATACAATGGAGAAGGAAAATATGCTGGTTTACTGGAGCGGGCAAAGAACGCAAACTTTGACTGCGCCTGCGGCTATGACCAGGACGGGCAGATGGAGGATGACTTTGAGGCAAACAGTCTGCTGGACTGTATCTATTTGTGTCGGGAAATGGAATACAGGGATGTAATGAGAAGTCTGGTGAATGAGTGGAAAGAAAATATCACAGAATGGTCTGATTCCAACCGCAGGGCACAGCTTGACTTTAACACGTTTCTGGGAAGAAATGCGGAAAACGAAAGACTTTATCAGGAACAGTTGGCAGAGACTCTGTCAGCAGAAAAAAGCAGTATGAGAGATATCATTTCCGGGTATAAAAATCTGATCCGGCATTACATATATATGTGCGATTATGGAAAGGCACTCTGTTTATGCGAAAAAGTAATCAAAACCACGGATTACGAGCAGATCCGGACGCTCCGGCTGTTCAAGGATATACTGGAAGCCTGTTTTGAGGTTACAGTGAATCATACTAAGGCAGCCGCCGGTCTGTGGGACTGGGCAAAGACAGAACTGCAGAAAGTGCCACAGTCGAGCTGGTACGGAAATTTATATACAAATGAGGATCAGTAAATAAAGCTACTGGAAACTCTGAAAGAGGAAGGTTAGGTTGCTATATGCCCAATTATCTCAATTCATTGTACAATGAAACTAACCCTGAACTACAGGGAAGTATTCTATGGGGTATTTTAGGAAGTGTCACAGGGATGATTGTCTGTGTTTTGATAATGCTGTTATGCTCCTTGTTTCAGATGAGAAGTTTCAGTACCATGCTCCAACTTTTTGTGGGGCTGGTGATAGGGTGGTTCTATCGTCTGTTTCATGGGTGCCGTTCTAAAACTGCCGCCTATGTTACCGTTGGGCTCTGTACCCTATCGGCCAGCGTCCTCTGGGTAGTGCTGCTGGCTCTCTTGCCTATTTTCGTTTCTTCGACTCCATTCACGGCAGCGGATTGGGGCAGACTATGGGGGAAGATATGGGAACTGCTGCTTTTGTGTGTCGGTCTGGGGACAATCGGATTTTTCTTTACCAGAAGAAACTTGTTGGCTTATGCAGACTGGAAAAGAGGCCCCTGGCATATAGCATTCGCAGGGGGGAATGGGTATTCCTACAACCTGCTCCCGGAAAATCTTCCCGCTGTCAACCCACCAGTGTACTTTGCCGTACAGAGCCGCTTTGCACCAGGAACACAGATTATCGTGGAAGGCAGCAGTCTACGGTGGCGGAGAACACTCCGTAAAGACCGTGTGTTTGCTGTCCATGATATTGCCGGTGTGGTGCTGGGGCCGGGGAATGGCTGTAATGTACTCCATGATAAGAATTATCAGGTATTAGCTAAGTTTGCAGGTAGTATGGAACACGCTGATTTGATGTTCCTCTGGCTGCTCCAAAGGGCGATTCCCATAGTTAATGTGCCAGCCGGATGGCATTCCCCGGCTGAGGCCAGCCATGAGGCGGCACTAGTGGAGACTTCTGTTCTTCAGCAGCAGTTCACCCTCCGACTGAAACGCTCTGCCCGGATCGGGTTTACCGGGATCGGGTTGTTTCTCCTGTCCCTCGGGGTGGCTCTTTTCCTGGTACTCGACTTTTCTGTGCTGACCATGGCAGAACGGACGGCCATCGTTTTCCTTGAACTGGCTGTGATGGGAATGGGTATTGTCTATTTGCAGATAGGGAAAATCTGCCGGGTGGAGGTGAATGGAGAACAGATGAGTGTGGTCTCCCGGTTCGGGCGGTCTGCAGAGTTTTCTGTGAGGGATGTGTTTTGCGTTTCCAGAAGTCTGGGCTGGATCGTATTGTATGACAGGGAGTTTAAAACATTGGCGAAAGTGGATTCCTACCTGGAAGATCTGGACAGATTAAAAGGATATTTGGCGTTTTATGGGATAAAGATGTAGAAAGGCTGATTGACTTTTGTTCAGATAGCTTAGACCTTTATTTTGTCCGATCATATCAGGTCTGGAAAACTTTTCTTATATATAGGTTAGGCAGTTTGGAGATTGTGCCGCAGTGAAATGACCTGGCTCTTTGCGAAAGGATATTTAGAGACGCATGGCGAAAGCTATCAATGTAATATCATATAAAAATATTGGATAAAGGGGATATTGAAGAGTGGAAGTTCAATATACTCGTTGGCAAACAAGAAGGAGAAGCCTCCCGGATCAAAAGAAAAGCGGAAATGGCTGGATACTTGGGAAGTCATGTTCAACACTGCACTTAACATATCAAATATATAATCTTGTTGAGGAAGCAGAACAGCAAAAAGCTATTCTCCGGCTGATCATTCCTCAAAAATGCAAATTAAGTCCGAAGTTAATAGATTTTTTGAAAGGGCATAAATATGTAAGGGTAATTAGGAGGGATTAGCCAGAATGGGACTATATTTATGTATATTTGATCAGAATGGAGAAGACATTTGCGGAGTAGAGGTTGGATTATATAGTTATTTTGGAGAATTTAGGGATTTAGTTTCCAAATTTACAAACAAAGATCTTGTTTCCAAACTTCTTAAGCGCAAGAGCAAGTTTTCATTACCGATGACTACTTTATTAAATCATTCAGATTGTGATGGCAGTTGGAATGCTGATGAGTGCGTTCAGTTAAAGATGGAATTGCAGGAAATTAAACAGATATTCACAAATGAACCACCAGATTTATCAATAATCGAATTGAAGCAGGATATTTTTAAGCTTTATGGAATAAAACCTGAAAATTTATTTGAATGCTTTATTGATTCTGATTGTGAGTTTTTAATCGACAGGTTAATTAAATTATGTGATTTGGCAATTCAAGAAAACAGGCCAATTATATTTCAATAGTATTGGCTCTTTTGAGATGTTCTGGAAATGTTTACAATAAAATAGAAGTGTTAAAAAACTTAATACTTTTCAAGTACAGTATGAGATAGAATCGCCATATCCGTATATTGGAACCTATTAAACAATAAAGAAGAACGGATCTGTTTCCTGGAAAAAAGAAAAACCCAAGTTTGAAATAGGCCCATTGTACTCATTCGTGAAGAGCTTAAACTAATAAAGGAGTTCTGCTGGCAGCCTAAACTTGTAGCAGGGAAAAGCTATATATCGGTCAGCTTTTAAAAAGAGGCTTTTCCGGTGGAGTTGTAATTGCTGCTGCGTTTACTGGGACTGTTGTTTTGCTTTATTTGGTTTATCGGTTGACAAAATTCTTACAGCCCAAAGAGGTATGTCAGGAGGAACGGCGGATTCTTTCACACCACTTTTATATGGTTTCCAGGCGTGGCAGGATCTTTTGCCTCATATTCTGTCTGGAAGAAGTCCTGCTGTTTTATGGACAGGACTTTTCCGCCTGAGAAAGGATACTGAGGGAGCTGTGATCTGTCACGAATCATTCAGAAGGTGACTGGACTATTGAGACCTGCCGCACCTATAGATATCTGCCCCAATTATTATCATATCAATAACAAAGGAGATTGAACCATGGGAATTTTCGATAAGTTTAAAAAGAAAAAGAAAATAAAAAGACCAAACTTAATTGTCTTTGAAAAAGAAAACGTTGATAATGATTATGCCAATTTTGAATTGAAGATAAAGCCCCGAATTTCTATTGATGATGGTTTTCCACAAGAAGCATATCAGCTCCTTGCAGGGAGGCGCAGGGAAATGCTGAAGCAAATTGAAGAAATCATTTTCAGTAATTATCTTGATGAAGATAGCGAAGACCTAGCCTCGGAGATCGACAGTTTTCCAGATATCCGCTATTTTACGGGGAATTATTATGTTGTATATGAGAGTTACGGTTTTACTTACCGGGATAGTAATTACCGTCCTTATCGCATCAAGGATGGGCAATATAGAAATGTAAGCTATAAAGGGAATGAGCGGAAAGAAAGTTATCTCCCGTTGGATAGTGATGAAATTAAAAAGTATTATAATATTTTTATCCAGGTAGGGCTGACTGGAAATGAACACGGACAGGAAGAAGATTATATGAGCCTTGATCTGGTTGCGGAGATCACTTCACTGGATGATGAGATTGAGTTTGAAGTTTTATCTCATGGTGTGATGTAAAGTGAACGATGGATGAGGTAGTCTGAAATGGGTATAGATATCAAATACAGGCGGTGATTTTATGGCTGAACAGCAACAGAGACTGATACTAAGTTCATGTATGGACATATACAATATGGTAGTTCCAAAAGCTATAAGGCGGAAGAAATCATGAAAGAAAATTTCCCTGACTAGAATGGAGAAGATTCCCTTGAAAAAGAGCTGGAGTACTGCAAAAAACTTATAGATGCCTTTAGAAAGAATGCAAAAACCTGCAGCTATCTGAAAGCACAGGAAGGATTTGAATTGGTTGGAAGAATGTGTCATGCTGGACTTTGACAAAAGTAAATCATTACCCTTGGACTGGCAGGGGATTATGTCCTGTTGTATGTGGCAGCGTGGTGCGTGATAGGCGGCATGAAAAGGAGAGCGGGACAGACATGAAAGGAAAAATTGTGTGCCGTATATTTTCTTTATGTTGTGCAGCAATATTTGTTCTATTGCTCACTGGCTGCGATCCAACAGCAGGCGCAGCAAATTATGAAGTTATCAACGCATTGAATCAGAAAAGAGGTGCCGCCCCGGTTCCGGCAATGCTGTGCCTTTGCGAAAGCAGTATTCCTGATACAATGGGGATGCTTTGCCGTTTTTTTCCTGGACTGTATGGTGCTGCTTGTTCCTGTAATTGTTTTTGGAAAGGACGCAGAACTGAGTGTTTTCACAAATAACCATCCGTTTCTGGCACTTTTATTCCTGGTAACCGCCATATCATTCCTGCTTTTCCTTTTGGCTGTTCTGTTTGGATTTACCCCCTAATTTTTTGGCGGTGTCCATGCTGCGGGCACTCGTTTCCATATTATGTTCCGACAAAAAACTTAAATTTTGTCCGTTAATTATTCCGTCAGTCTGTCCGAAGTACAAGTGTAAGTTTTTTGAAATGGCTGACGATTTCTCATTGGAGACAGATAAATCAAAATTTCAGATAAGGCAAAATGGGATATAGTGGATAATTATGTTTGAACCGTGCAGATTATTTGAACAATACCTTGGGATGGTGTGGAGGTATTATGGATATAACCGAGCTTAAAACGATATATGAAAACTTGCTGCATCCAATTTTTGGAGAACAATTTCGTATTGATGAGAACAATGAAGATAATGACTGGGTAGTAATCATATTGGATGGAACACAAGAAGATTTTTATTTTTCATTATATGGAATAGATTGTGTGCATTTGTACTGGTGTAATGAATGTTTCATTTTTGATAGACAGAGAAATAATTTGGTTTCATCTGATACCTATGGTGAGATTGTATTTGAAGGTGATTTTGATATGGAATATCTGCCTCATTTAATTGTGGATTTAGTCATGCAATTAAAGGATTGTACTTACATAACAAAAAGGGAGAGCGTCAAAGGGAAAATACCATCAGGTTATGATGATATAAAGGATTATGTCATTATATCAAAAACGAAAAAGAGGAATCAGCACAAATATCAACTTGCTAATATTACTATAGAATATGTTGTATAAATAACCGCTATAATTTGTGGTATATGGCTGGTGGGAAAAAATGACCTTTTGCTGGCAGTACTGATTCAAAAGCAGTGGATGAAAGGAAAAGACTATGGGGATAGAACGGTTGAGATCGAAAATAGAAGAGCAGCAGACCGCCTACCATGCTCTGAAAGCAGGAAATGACAGCACAGTCCGTTATAAGGAATTTCATAATGGGGAATGGGGCACGGATGACGAGAACTATATGAATCGTCTGCGGCTATAACCCGGATGGGCAGATGGAGGAGGAACTGGATATGTTGCCCAAAGATGAATCCAACAGAGATTACACGATATATTTTGATGAGATATACGGCATGAGCGCAGGCTTTCAGTATGCGGAAGCGGAAAAAAATAGAGAAGGAAGAAGAATAAGGATGGGATTTCAAAACGAGATGCGACAGATGTTTCTGCGTGTTGCGGCAGGGGAAACAGAACCGGAGGAATGGGAAAAATGGTGGAACAGTAATAAGGCCAGGCTGGAAGAGGTTCTGACCCGGGGAGATCGTGGAAGGATGATGCCTGCCCTGTGGAGTGCAAACTACTATTGGATGGTAAAGACCCAGAGCGGCGTTGCCTACTATTTTCATGCCCAGGGGCGTCCGGTAAAGACCTCCGGTTATTATGAGGAGAAAGCAAAGGAAGAGGAGATCCGCCACAGACAGAAAAGCATGGAGGCATATCATAGGGATACAGCTTTTGCCAGGCGTCCCTGGGAGGAATATCTGGAGAGACATCCGACAGAAACCATCACTTTTGACTGGAAAAGCTTGTTGGGGACGCCGCCCAGACAGAAACCGGTGATTACTTTCGGCTATAAAAACGTAAGAACAATGCAGCAGCGGAAAGAGTGCGGGGAAGAACTGAAACTGCGCTTAAAGGAGAACCTGCAGGGAAAGATCGCTCCTGTTGCAAAGGCATACGGCATGAAAAAAGCAGGCCCCAAAACCTTTGTGAGGGAAAAGAATGGTCTGGTATCCCGGATTCAGTTTATCGGTTATTTCAGGGGTGGCGGATATGAGGCCATGATCTGTTATGTCTGTCCCATATATGCCATACAGTACGGTATTTTAGGATTGCCGGGGCACATCTGCCAGGGGGAGAACTTCCAAAGGATGCATAAAGACTGGGGTGTGATCCAGTATGGAACGGAAGCTGTAGATGCTGCTATGGTGGAACGTATCAATAGAAAATTTGATGATATCCTGACCTATCTGGCTGACGGCGTGCTGCCAGAGTGGCAGAAGATCGACAGCCTGGATACCTACTTTACAAAAGAGCGCCGGGATTACTTGAAAGCCACAGAAAAAGGGCCAAACGATCCGAGAACTGGCCGGCCTATGTGGAATCTGGATAATGAGGGAAAAACAGATCCCTGGAGAGCGGATGACTATCTGTTTGGCGTATGGGATCTGCTGACTGGAAAGGAAACGGAAGGATATGTGCGCCTTGAAGAATGTGTGAGACATAATACCAATTATATAGAAAACCACGTGAAGGAGTTCCCGGAAGCCTGCAGTGATCCAAGAGACGCCATGGCGGTGATGTACCGAAACGCACAGCTTTTTGCCAGGACAAAGGAGATTGCGGACG
The DNA here is from genome assembly GCA_949879025.1 of uncultured Hungatella sp. Taxonomy (GTDB): domain Bacteria; phylum Bacillota; class Clostridia; order Lachnospirales; family Lachnospiraceae; genus UBA3402. The sequence goes on from CATLBO010000058.1 coordinate 17,066, forward strand.
CAGAAAAACGAAAGAATGCAATTTGGGAGACGTATGAGGAGGTATGCCGGTTCATGCGATATTACCACGGCCTGGCTAAAAAGACGGAAAGGAATGGATGACAGGAGGAGCCTACTGGGTTGTCTCCTGCCGTATTGTAAGCGTCTCTACAACCAGAGAGTATTTATGAGACTCTGACAGATGAACGAAAAAGCAGTAACAGCCATTGCTGGACGTAAAATTTAACTATATGGGACTGCTGGATTGCGATTTCCCGGAGGCAACACGTTTTGCCACTCAGATCAAAGGAAAGAGAGAACCAGTGGAATGGATTCCTTGCAGGAGCGGAGTATCTGTGTGAGCAGCAGATTTTAAACATATTTACAGGAGACGAAAAGAAATGGCCAGAACAGCACAGCCCCCATGGGTGAAACGAATCTTAAAACTTTTGGAACAGGCAAAGGCGAAAGACCCGGATTTTGAAAGGTTCGGAGCATACAGCCATCAATATAAGCTGGCAGCACCCGCCAGTGAGAAAGCAATACAGGAATTTGAAGAGCAGAAGGGCATCCGGCTGCCGGAAGAATACCGGGACTTTCTGATGCTGGCAGGAAACGGCGGCGCAGGCCCTTATTACGGACTTTACGGGCTGAAAGCGCTGAAGGAGGATCTTTCTGATTCCCATGGTGTACACCTTTACCACATCATGGAGGAACCAGTGATTTATCCGAAAATGAGCGAGAAGAATTGGGACAGAGTGGCTGACCCGGAGGGCAGACAAAAAGAGAATGAACCCCATCCTTATGCAGGGGTTCTTCCAATCGGCACACAGGGATGCACACTGATGACAGGCCTTATGCTGGCAGGGCCGTACCGGGGACAGGTGGTTTATTATGACGAGGATTTCTGTGGTCCGCCGTTTTTTGTGCGGGAAAAAGGGTTCCTTTCCTGGTATGAACGGTGGCTCAAGGAAGTGATCGCCGGATACAATGACGAGGAAACCGGATTCGGACTGAATATAGACGGGAATCCTGGTCAGCTGATGGAGCTGTATGAACAGACGGAGAATCCGGAGGAAAAGATTGAGATTATTGAAAGCTGTTATAAATTTGCTGCGCTGCCAGCTAAGCAGAAGACATATTTCAAACAGGCTTGCGCCCGGGAATCCAACATGGAAGTGCGGATGAAGCTGATCAAAATGCTGGTTCGTTTCCGTGTGCCGGGAATGACAAAAGAGATTGAAAAACTGTGGGAATACGGGGCATACGCAGAAGCGGTCTCCATTATCACCTATGAAGGCACATGGAAGGTAAAAGAAAAGTGGTACGAAAAGATATTTGAGATACTGCCAAAGCTTCATAAGGATGGTTTCCGGGATGCCTGCCATACCATCAGCGCCATGAAGAATTATCCCAATGTCCATGCGGGAAGGCTAAAAGATGCCCTGAATCGGGAAGAACTGGACAGGAATGACAGGATCGTGCTTTTTCACTGCATCCAGAAACTGAAAGGGAAGGAAGAGGTAGTGGATTATTTTCTGAATTATCTGTCCGCAGAAGAAGATACTACGCTGCTGCACTATGCTGTATGGTGTACAGAGGGAGTGGAAAGTCGGCAGCTTCAGGAACTCTATGTAAAACTGCTTGACAAGTACAGGACCCATGAAAATGCCAAGTTCGACTATAAGGGCAGCCAGATGGTCTTAAAGGGTGGAGCCTGCATGGGAGCCAGCAGACCTGAGGGGCAGCTTGCCAGTAATCTGATGAGGCAGTTTGATTATTTTGGCCTGGATTACCGGGGAGGTTGGAAACTTCTGATGGATGAGAAAAGATGGAGGGAATGGAAAAAGCAAAGTGGGTTTGCATAAATTCAGAAATTGTAAGCATGGACGATACACAGAAGTATTTCCAGAAGATTCCAGGAGAGAACATGAAAGAAGAAAAATGATGTTGGAATTTGCTCCGGATACTTATATGTTGGATTATCAGTACGAAGTTGCCTCTGCAATAACACGAAACGGGTAGAAGCGCTTTTGAATTTAGATATCCTTGAGGAGGCTGTTAAGCAATGACCGAAGTTTCAACAGGTCTTATTGGAAATGCCTCATTTAGCGGCTAGTGTTTTCCTGTTCTAGCAAGAATTTCCAGGCTGAATATGCTGTCTCTGATGCGTGGCAGGCAGATTAACGGGCATGAAATGGAACTGTTAAAAGGCCTTCTGCTGCAGAATCTGTTCCTGCAGCGGAAGGCTCCGGACGACGAGGGAATGGCAGGGTTGTTTACAAAGGCAAAGCCACATTGCGTTTATCTGTTAAAAATATTTGGAGATAGGAACAATTATTATCTGCTCAAAAAGATACTGATATGGACAATTTAAAATAAGTCATTAGGACAAACCGTTTTTGACGTTTGTCAGTCAATGTTATTGATATTTGCTATCCCTCCTGCATCTCTGGCCATGATACTTTCCAGATCCAGATATCCGAAATAAAGGCAGTACACATTTTTAGCAAGGGAAGCTGCATTTCCAGATGTATATCCGTTTGGAATATTTACTGTCACAGCAATCTCAGGATTATCATAGGGGCCATAAGAAATGAAAAAAGCATGGTTTGCATGGCTTTTTGTTTCTTGAGTTGTGTCGGTTTTTCCTGCAATGGGCACTTCTAAATCCTGAAACAGCTTCCTGACGGTTCTTGACGAATTGTTGGCAATCACCCGTCTCATCCCTTCCTGCACAATATCCCATGTGGTTTCTGAAAAATCCAGTTTGGTATATGCCGGGGACATATATTCTGGTTCTTTCCCGCCAAGGGGATCGATGATCCGGTCAATAAGACTGAATTCATATACGGTTCCTCGATTAGCTATTGCGGTTACATAACGGGAAAGCTGTATGTTGGAATAGGCATGGGTGGCTTGCCCCATGGCAGAACGTTCTGGGTCTTCGGTTGTCATATGAGGATTCGTTTCTGGAATCTCTACACCAGATGTATGATCCAGCCCGAAAGAGCCAGCATATTTTCGGATCATATCAATACCACGGTCAGGATTGTAGTCCCCATTTTCATCCATAGACAAACGTTTTCCTAACTCAGCAAAATAGTAATTGCAGGAATTTTGGATTGCTTCCGTTATTGTTTCTTCTCCATGTTTCCCAGGATATATCCAGCATTTAATGGGAAGTATCGCCTGGTCATATAGTCCGGTGCAATTCACCTTTTCCTCAATTCTCACAGCCTCTTCTTCCAATGCGGCGACAGCTATGATCGGCTTAAAGGTGGAAGCCGGTGCTTTCGAAACCTGGGTAGCTTTGTTATAAAGAGGATTGGACAGATCATGCAATAACCATCTATAGTATGGAGCGTCAATGGTTCCGGAAAGGCGGCTGCCGTCATATCCGGGATAAGACACAAGGGCCAGAATTTTTCCGGTATTTACATCGGTTACCACAACACCAGCTGTGCATGGCTCCAGTGCCATTTGCGCTGGTGTCAATTCCAACTGGATAATCTTTTCCCTGATAAGCTGAAACGCATAATCTTCATTCTGCGTTTCTAACAGGCAGATCTCCTCCTCGTTATACGCAAAAACTCCCTGGGAATAAAGCGCCAGTAAAAGATCGCTGCCAGTAACCGTTCCATTCTCGATCAGATGTCGATATATTTCTTTTTCAAATCCACTGTCATTTTCCAGCGCCCTTAAGGTATATTCCAGCAGTTCGTGAAACATATTTTCCAGATCAGAATATTTTTGCTTCGTGTTCAAAGCAGAGGCACATATCCAGCCTTCTTCAATACCGTTATAAAGATATTCCCTAAGATTCCCCGTTCCATCTTTCCATGCCATATATTCCCTGCTGTTTTTATCAATTTCTTCTGTTTTAATGATCCCTTGTTCTTCTGATGACAGATAGGAAACAACATAAAACATATAGTCCGCAATATCTTCCGGCAGTTCGTGCTGTGCTGTGGGAGCTGGACTATATAATTCGTTTCTCATGGAATTAAAAGCTTCTGTCCTTGCAGTAAGGAATGTTTCAAATATCCTGGCTTCGGCACCAGCAGTACTTCCCTTCAAATGTTCCGTAGAAATCACTCCATTGTTGATCAGCTGAAACCATGCATTCTTTATGGGGATCACTCTGCTGGAGCCGCTAGCGTTTTTATTGATACTGTCCTCCGCATTAACCAGTTTTGAAGCCAGAACCCCTGCCAGTTGCTGCTCGATTAAATGATAGATACCTTTTTGCAGATCTCTGTCTATGGTCAGATAAACATCATCGCCAGATTTAGGAGCCGTTTGGGAAATGATCTGCCGGATATGTCCCACATTATCTACATAAACTGACAAGTGCCCTTTCGTACCCTGAAGTGTGGTTTCCATAGTCCGTTCGATTCCTGATTTGCCCACAATATCATCCAGTTCATACTCCGGGTTCTCCTGCCGGAGAAGTTCCAGTTGACTTTCCTGTATACTTCCTACATACCCAATAATCGAAGAAAAATAGATACTTTCATTATATTTACGGATCGTGGTTTCTTCTATATCTACCCCAGGCAATTCTTCCATATGTTCCAGAATATCTACCATTGTGGAAGTATCAATATAAGAAGAAATTTTAACCGCTTCATACTTTTTATAAGAAGTCAGCCCTGTTGTGTACCAGATATCCATAACTTGAAGTGCTTCTTCCTGCGTCATGAGAATCGGATTTCCTTTTTTATCTTTTATTTCAACCAGTTTGTAATGATGATACCGATCCCTGAAAAGCTCCTCAGCAGAAATATCCGAAGGGAATTTTCCATCTGGCCCAGTAAGCTGTTCTGGAGATCTAAGTCCAAATATATTACATAAAAAACGCTTATGAGATATTTCCGAGGTTGATGTAAAATACATTTCTCCATGTTCATTTACAGCGATCTCAAGTTTTCCGGATACCTTGTTTCCATGATGGTTTAAAATTTTAACCAATTTTAAAAACATGCTGTTTTTTTCAGACACATTTTTATACTGCCCATTGTCACGGAACATAACGACATAAGCCAGTTCATTGTATGCCAGTTCGTTTCCGTTCCTA
>CATLBO010000059.1 GCA_949879025.1 uncultured Hungatella sp.
GGACATGTCCTCCTTGGAAGAAAGGCTCATCTTTTTCTGGCTGACCACAGTCATGTCTTCTTCTGACTTGGCCACGAATTCTTTCTCAGTCTCCATTCCCAGCTTCTTTGTGGCTGTAAATGTCATCTCCTTGCCGCTGAACAAAGTCATCTCGCCGCTGGCAGAAACGTCAACTCCGTCGCCGGCCCTGGCTTCGATTCTTTTTCCCGCACTGATGGCACAGGATACGCCTGAGTTCATCAAAATATTGGTTCCCGCTGACAGAGAAATATGGCCTGCCGCTGTCACATCAATGCTGGACAAGGTATTTACCATAATTCCATGCTGTGAGAACACCTCAATCCCGTCATCCTGATTCAGTCTTATGTAAAGCCCTCCGGTCTTAGCTGTTATTAAAATCTCATCCTCACTGATTTTTATTTCCTTGTCATGGGGAGTTCTCAGATATTTTATATTCGGATCTCCTGTCCGGTCGCTTTCAGCCTGACGGTAAGAGGAAAGCGCCACAGCCAGGCTCTCATCCTCTGTAGGAAACTGGATATTAACCACATCTTCCAGCTCCGGCATGAGATAGAGTCCTGTATGGTTTTCTGCACTGTAAGGGGTAATATAGGGAAATGAATAAGCTGTCGCCGTATCCTGGCTCTCATCCACGCAAAGCAGGACTTTCACCGTGTCTTCATTTACCTCCAGCACTTGCCCTGCCAGTGTCAGGCCGGTAATATGCCGATTATAGGCAGCCGGAACTTTAAGCCCGTTTTCCGGACACAGCACATAGCGGCATGTGAGTATTGCATCTGTCAGATGGATATGGGCTTCCCTTACAAACAGCGTGTTGCCGCCGTAATCCACCGTATCACCGATGGAAAGCACACAGTCGTCTGCCGTAACGATATATTCCAGGGAATCTTCAGAAGATACATCTACTCCAGATCCGGAATGGGTGCGGTAACGCCTGATATTTTTTCCCACTGAAAACCGATAAGAAAGAAGGCTTCCTTTCTGGTTTCCCTTTGGTATTCCAAAATAGAATTTCGGTTCTTCCACTGACGGAAGAAGCACGGAATTATTATGAGACGCAATCCTCCTTAAAAATTCCCAGTTAGTTTCCTGATACTGGAGCAAAATGTTATGGACAGACAGTGGGGATGTCTCCATGCTTAAGGACAAGCCGTTCTCTCCTGCCATCAGCTCCCCGATCTGCTGGTAATTCATTCCAGCATCTTGAAACGAGCGTGATATTACGTCTGTGTCGGCTTTAATGCTGAAGGAAACAGCCCATACTTCAAGATAATAAACCTGCCCTTCAAAGGAGGCTCTGATATCCTGTACAAGTCCGCAAAAGATCACTCCATCCTGGTCAGAAACCGTAACCACAGTGGATTCATCCGTATCCATTACGCCTAAATCTCCGTTTTCCTTTGGTATAATGCCTTTTAAATACATGGTTGCATGCTGGTTCAGAGACTGTTCCACTTTCATCTCCACAATACCTTCTATGGCAAAGGGACTGACGCCCAGCCTGGTCACGTCAATTATCATCGTCCTCCTCCTTTTCGTCCTGATCCTCATCTTCCTGCTCTTCAATCAAATCTGCCATCCACGCAATAAAATCCTCATCTCCATATTCCATATCCGGTTTTCCCTCCTGCCTGCCATGGGCTTTGTCTTTTTGTTACTGCCCGTCCTTCTGGATCTTAATAACCCCGCCTCCGCAGGAGCAGATGGCCATGGAATCGCTCATTAAAGCCGGCATGCCGCCTACCAGCACATTGGTCTTTCCCTTCAGCCATGTGGTGACCACTGGCGTGCAGGGAACAGGAGGCGCCATTTTTGCGCAGGTTCCGAAAGGCTTAATATTAACCATGGGCTTGCAGTCCATAATATTGGCCTTTGCTTTCCCGTTAATCTCCACCCGGTTGATGGGCAGCACTGTCAAAGTAGAAGGCGTCGCTCCCAGGACGCATTTTAATGTAGCTCCGTTTACAACGTAATTTTTACCCATAAGAAAACCCTCCTTAATCAATCATCGTTTTACCGCCAATTCCCCTGGATTTCTGCCGCTTTTCCCCTCCGGATACCAGCCTGGCATAAAGTCTTTGCAATCCCTGATACATGTGCATGTTTCCCTGGCCGGCATTTATGGTCTGATCCCTTGCCAACAGATAATTTTGTATCAGTTCAGCCGACACGCAGGGGCTGTTAAGGCAGGCAACGCCAAAGCACAGATCCAGAGGTTCAGCTTTTGGAGAACTTAAAACACCTTTTCCGTATAACCGGAGAATAAAAGGCGCAAGCGTGCTTCCTCCTTGGCAGGCAAAGGGAATATATACAGGATTAAGGGTATTGAACTCTGTTGTAAGATCATTAAAATCCTTATATTCCTCACAGACTCTCAGTCTGGCGCCCTGTTCCAGAAGAAAACGTCCCAATTCATATTCCCCGTCCTCAAGGGTTCTGACAGGCTCCAGAGACAGCCTGTACCGGTCCGTCCTGAAATCCGGGGAAGCACTGCTGCTTAACTTCCCTAAAACAGCCTGTACCATCTGGCCATACAAGTCAAAATCCAGTCTGGCCTCCTGCTTCATGCAGAAAAAGGAAGCCCCATGTTTCAAGATCCCAGGGCCAACCACCAGTTCCTTCCCATCTCCGTGAATAGGAAATCCGGCAATAACTCCGTTTCCGTACTCACGAAAAAGCAATGAGAAGAAATCCGGGGCATAATCCCGGATAAAATCCAGAGAATCCCGCTTAAGAATACGTCCTTCTTCAAACAGTGGGAAAACCTGATTTACCTCCATGGCAACCTCCATATATTTAAACATACATTAAAACGCCCCGCAGAAATAATCTACACTGCTGTCGTCAAATAAAAACCGGCTGACGCTGCCTGCGGTTAAAACACCCTGCCTTCTGGCTGCAGGAAGCACACAGAAATCCCAATTTTCTTCCCGGTACACAAATAGCCGTATCTCTTCTTCGCCAATGGAATCAAAGTCTCCCTGAAGAGCCTGAAACATGGGATACGTCTCAAATAAAGCATCATAGGCCATGGGCTTAAAAGAACCGACATTCAAATCAACTACCCGTCTGCCAACTTTATGACCCAGCACGTCAAACACAGTAAATTCCACCTGCCCAGTAGCAGCATGGCGCTTTACATAGCCGAAAACGTCCCGGTCCGGCTGCTGTCCGGATATAATCTTTATTACAGAACCGTCATGAGCCTTTACAGTGACGATAAAAGGAATCTCTGCCTCCTCCTCTGTAATTTCCGGAATGATCCGCCCGCTTTTTTCCATTTGGCTGCGGAGAATTACTCCTTCTAAAGCCCGAAGCTTAAGTCCCTGATCTTTTCCGCTTTTTGCCCTGGCCCTGCGTCCTACTGTAAACTCACGGAGGGCATCACGAAATACAGGGATCTGGCAGCTTAATCCGGTAAACTTAATCCGGTATCCAATTAAGATGCCGTACTCATTGCACAGCGGTTCAATAAAGCGTTTGACAACACGGTAGATTTCCGGAGCCATTACAAGTTCCACCGATTCCTTATGTACCGGAAATTCCAGACGAAATTCCGAAATCCCGCCTGATGTAACAATGTTAACCACACAGAACTCTGCAAATCGGTCTGGCAAGGCTATCATATTTACTGGTTCTCCAGAGAAAAAAGCTTTTTTCAGATTTTCGGCTAAAAACCATAACCTGTAAAAATTCTGACGTTTCCATGGCCCCCACGCCTCTTGATTTCCAAATCGTGTGGGAATTGTCTGTTCTGCCTGCTCATACAGACTGTAAAACCTCTCATAAACCTCTTTCGTCCCGCCATACTGATCCACATAAGAATAGGAGTCCCGCAGTTTTTCATCGATGATTTCCTGATCCGATCCGGTTGCTGCCAGCATCACCTGGATTTTCAGATACATAAAAATAAGGCAAGTAAGGCTGTTTCCGCCAAACCCACTGTCTCCGTTAAGATAGCGGGCCATCATTCGTACCTTATAGGCCACCCTGGTATTTTCGGCCTCATGTTCACAGAATACCAAGGAAGCCGAACCTGCGCCGCAGTGAAATGCCAGTTCCTGAGTTAGATCCTCTCCCTCAAAATCACTGCGCCGGATAATCTCACCATAAACGCAGTTGATTGACTCCGATTGGACGCCTTTCACCTGATAGCCAGGCAGCAGGTGCTGAAGCCGCTTAAGGGCCAGGCTGCCTCTTTTTTCAGGCATCAGAAAACACAGCTGTACGTAATTTCTTCCATGTTCTGCCTTTGCTGCATGGATGATATATTGAAAAAAACGGCTTAAAAGCAAATCCGAGGAAATACAGGCCGCATTTCCGTCAGAGTCACACACATCCAGCATTTTCTCTTCATACAAAAACAGCTTCAGATTATGGAAAAAAGTCATTCCCTCTCCATAACCGCTTCGTCTGATGAGCCTCAGGGCCTCATATCCAAAGACAAATTCTGCATTTTTGTCTCCGCAGTGCTTCACCGCAGCGGCACTGGGGCATAAGCGGCTTCCTTCCTGAAACCGTACTTCTAAGATTTCATCTGAACCTGCATGGTGAGACGTCCCGGACGCTGCAGAAGTGTATCCGGCCCCGAAATCAATTACCAGAGGCTCTGACGAATCCATGACTTCCACAATGGAAAGTACAGGAAGCCTGGCCATGGCAGCAGTCAGGCCCCGTTCCCTGGTCAGGCTGCACTTCTGACTGTTGTATGCCTGAAGCACTTTCAGGCTGGAGGGCGCATCAAACAGCAGAATCCTTAAATCCTGATAAACGCCTGCAGCAAGAGATGGGGCCATACGCCTGGGCGACAGAGTCATACGCCCTCCCCGGACTTCAAATACGGCCAAAACATCTCCTGCCCCACTGGACATGGTTCCTATGAAATACTCCCCGGCAAATCCATGCCGTATAAGGACATCTTCTGCCTCCAGCATGGGGATATCTTTTTTTATCTCAATTTTACTTGGTATCTCCAGCCTTTCGGCCGCCATAACCGCTCTGGCTGACAAATCCTTTATGATATCAACAGACTCCTCCCAAAATCCGTCTGCCAGGGTTTCCTCCTTGCTGCCTCTGTAGCGGAACAGCAGTTCGATCAAATCCTCCCGATCCAGCCGTTTGGGATCAATGCCTGCAGACTTTGTCATAATCTTTTCGCTGACGCAGATATCACGAAGCATAAAGGTCCCCATATCTCTCAGCTCATCCAATGTATAGCGCCGGACGTCCTGTTCCCTGCCGTTCTTAAACAGCCTGTACCTGTATGCCACCCTTTCGGTTCCTCCTTTTCCATGAATCGGCATGTGCCGCCTTGCGTCACCTGCCAGACTGCTCCTTTTCTAAAACAGGACGAAATTGCCGATAGGCGTCTCGCTGCATTCCACAATCCCAGGCGGAATATCCCAAAACACCCGGCATTTTCTTCCTGCCTGCAGAAAAATACTCTGGATGGCAGAGACTCTCCGCTTATCTGCAGGCGAGGACTTTTGGTTTAAAATAAGCACAATACTACCGTCCTCTCTTGCATTTATCCAGGAATTTTTATATAAGCCGGAAAGAATACTGCAAAAGCAGCGCTCATAATCTCCTGTTCTGCAAAGCCTCAGATAAAAATATGCGATGCTGCGGATTTCTTTCTCTGTAAAATCATTAACAGAGACTTCCGGCCCAAAAGCCCCTGCCAGAATATCCTCCTCCAGAAACCTTATGTAAAACGCTTCCAGATCCATGCCGGAAAATGCATCCACCTTCCACAGATGATGAAGAATCAAATCGCATAAATACCGGGTCAGCTCAGGAATTCTGCCAGGCCGGATAAGATGGCCAAATATGGCCTCATAGCTGTAATAGGGATTGACGGCTACTTTGCCTTCAATGGGGCCAAAAGGCGTGTATGCGTTTTTCACAGTAGCCTCCCCGTAAGGGGAGCTGGTATCCGCCACGTCAAAAAACAAATCATTCTCCCTGATGCCGTTTTCTCTGGCTTCCATAGCAGCCTGCCATAGCCGTTTCATGCCATCCTCCTTTTCCTGCGGGCTTAAAGAACAGGTGAAACTTTAGAAACCGGATCTTCTTCCCCAAATAACTCTCCGGTAACCATAAATTGAGGATAGTAACTCTGAACCTCATCCACAAGAAATGAAACCTGATCCTCTGCCAAAAAGCTGTCCTTTTTTACACGAAATTTTAAAAGAAGGCTTTCCCGCCCTTTAGGTACAAATTGGTACCGGCTGCCAAGGCCGGAGATATTTCCAAGGCGGCCTTCCTCTATAGCTGCAAGCTCCAATCCATCGGCAGCTTCATAGCTGGTGACAATGCGCCCGATCTCCGCCTTTGTCCTGATTCTGGATACGGCGTTGTCAGCCTGACGGTCTATATGGCGCATATGTCGTTTGTTAGAGGTAAGGGGATAATGAGGAACCTTTATATCTCTGTATACAGCAATCCGATACAAGTCAAAATCTCTCTGCAGCTTTTCCTCTGATGTGATTTCCAGCCCATCAATGCTCATAGAAACGTTCTTTATTGCCTGATCCGCCCTGACCACATAACCGTCCTGCAAAAAAGGAAGCCTGAGCGTATGTCTGAAATTCCGTTCATCAATGGCCGGAATGGGAAATACCGTGCACTTAAGGCTTATGGGTTCCACATTCCAAAGGGGAATTAAGCCTATGCCCGCAGGGATATCTCCTGATTTAAAACGGACAGACTTAACAGGCAGATCCGGATTAAAATCCCTGCAAAAGACATCACCAAATCTGTCTACATAAGGCAGATAAGGCGTTCTCCAAAAAACACTGTTTTCATAAAATATATTCTGCAGCTCGTCGATCTTCTTCTGGTATCGTCCGCATGGCCTGATCTGAGCGGTTATTTCGGCCTCGCCTTCATCTGTCTCCACGATCAGCTGCTGATCGCTGCCGAATATTTCTTTCATTCTGGTTCTGGAACATTGGCAGAAAATTGTGGTAATGCTCCCCTCTGCCGGTTCGTCGTCCATGGAAAAAAGGAAATCATTCACAATAGGAACATCCCCGGCTGCTGCCACGGCTCCGTATAAATAGAATCGTTCTGACACATCCCGGAGTTCTTTGTGAAGGTTCTGTTTCAGATCATCCAGGGCTTTTTCGTTATACCGGACCACCTCTTCAAACGCCTTGCTGATATCCCGGTATACAGAACGCTCTAACCCTCCGCTTAAGGCTTTTAACCGCTCATAGATAAAGCTTTCATCCATCTGTATTCCCTTCCTCCATAAGCTTTTTCAGGCTCTCGATAATTACATCTGTCTTAATGGTGGTTTCAGAATTCCCATATCGAATATAAAGCCTTTCGATCTCTCGGTAGGCTTCCATGGCAGCCTCATAATCCTGTCTGGCCGTGGCCTGCAGCGCTTCATTCAGGCATTGGTCAAATAAAACCTGGCCGTCCTCCACGACCCCTGGCCAGCGGGATTTTCCTGGGGGGCCTGTAGCCTGCGGCTGGCCTGGTCCAGCGGCAGGCTTCGTCTCCTCTTCTGCCCTGGGCAGCTCTGGATCTGCCGCTTTTTTCGTTTCTTCTGGTTTCTCAGGTTCATCCGTTTCCGCCGCTGAGTCCATCTGCTTTTGAAGAGACTCTATAATGGCTTTTATTTCCTCAGCCCCTGCTTCATCCCCCATGTCAACATAGGCCTCCAGCATTTTTTCATATAATTTCAAGGCCGTTTCCGTATCTCCTGTTACAAGGGCATCCAATGCCGCATTTTTGTCTTCATCCATGGTTACAGCCGTCAGCTCTTCAATCTCTCGCGCCTGTTTCTGAAGTGACAGAATAATCTGAGTGGTTTCTTCCGCTTTTTCATTATTCTCCATGGCAATATAGGAATCCCTTATTTTTGCATACTGCTCTATGGCTGTTTCAAAATCTCCTGCCAGAATAGCATTCAGGGCTGCTGTCTTGTCTGCATCAATAATAACCTCATCTCTTGCATTGGCTCTTTCATTTTTGGCTTCCTGATCAGCCTGCTCTTTTACCCGCAGAAGCGCCAGCTGCACTTCTTTTAGGCGTTCAGCATCATCCACAATCCTAAGCATGGCTTCGGCTCGCTTATACAGAATTCCGGCAGTTTCCATATCTCCCTCAGCCTCTTTTAAAGATGCGCTTTCCATGTAATTGTCAATCTCCATCCCAGTACCTGCCAGTTTCTGCCTCTGTTCAACGGAGCCGACTAAGGGAACCAGTTCTTCATGTTTTTCTGCCAGTTCCAGCACGCTTTTGTATTCATCCCTGGCCTTGGCATAGTTTCGGGCCTCATAAGACTTGCCTGCATTATCTGTCATGACACATATATTGATTTTCTCGGAAAGCAGCCGTTCCCACTGAAGCCGTTCCTCGTTTTTATCAAGCTTTTTACTTTCCTCAGCTGCTTTTTCATATTCTTGTTTTGCCAGAAGGCTGTTAAGACTGGCCAAATATTTGTCACCTGTGTCTTCATATACTGATGCTGTGCTTCGTATCTCCTGCTGCCTGCGGCGTTTAGCCCTGATGTAGACAGCAAGGATCGTTCCGCCTACTGCGAGAATCAGAAGAATAATCAGGCCCCAGATCCACAGTTTCTTTTTTAAGGCCGTATTTTCCTTATATGCCTTCTTGATGTCTATGGCTGCCAGACAGCAGCATGGAATTCCATCCATGCCTCCTCTTAAATAGAGTTCCTGCAAATCTTCTAAAAATTCCTCTACAGATTGGATGGATTCATAAGCATCCAGTATTTCCACCCGATTGATCCGGTTCCAAAACCCCTCAGTGGCAGCCAGAAGCATATCCCCGTCTTCCAGCCGCATTTTCCCTGAGACAGTAATACCTCCGCTGCCTCCCAGATAATGATACAGGTTTCTGGTTTCTTCTTTCTGGCCGTCTCCCTCGCCGGATATGCGCTTTTGATCCGCCATGGCCTGGTAAACAGTATGGGTAGCGCTTTGATGATAGATGCCCGCATTACGGAATGCATACAGCATTACATTGCCGCAGACTCCGTAACGAAACCTGGTATAATCGGAAACCAGTATAAGGATTCCGGCCTTCAGCCGGATTCTGACACTGTGTTCTTTCAGGCATCGGTGGGCCTTTTTCAGACATGCCCGGATTCGCCCTTTTGTCATGCCAGGTTTCTGTACAAAAGCTTCAATAGCCGTATTTACTGCCAGCTTCGCACTCTCCAGGCCGCCGTCACCGTCATATCCTTCTGCCACTGCCATACAATAATACCGGTCCATTTCCACAAAACCATAATAAGTCCCGTTTTGTCCGTCCAATCCTGATTCTGATACAAATGTGGTTATGAACTGGCTGTTTAATTTTCTCATATGGCTACCTCGTATCTTCATCTGCAGAGAAAGCAGCAGGTTACGCTACAATCACCGCCAATGCGCTTCTTTGGTCCTTTAAATTTCTGCGGTTAACCGCCTCTATCATATTCTGAGCTTTTTCATAGGGATGCTTTCTCCCGGACAAAAGCTTTTCAATATCCATTTCCGCCAGAGCCTGCCACACGCCTTGACTGCACAGCAGCGTAGTGACCCCTTTTCTGTCAAGCTGTCCTGCCCCTTCCCGATCCACCATGAGGCCTCTGCCGTTATAGCTTACAAGGGATAAGTCTCCCACATTGCGGTAAAACATAGTGTTTCCGATAAAACAGGCGGCCAAAAGGGACACTCTGGGCTGCCGTCCTTTATACAGTCTTTCATTAAGCAGAGCTGCCGCAGAGGAAAACTGCCGCTCTAACTGGCTGCCTGCATCCTCCGGCGACACAAACCCCTTTGCAATTGTCTCACATGCTAAAATTGCGGCGTACGCACCGGTTACGCTGTCAATGGTGCCGTCTGCAAGCACTGCCAGAAAGCCGCTTCCCACTTGCTTTGTCATGAAATAAGTGTTCTGGGTTACATTACTGCCTATGGTCTGGGCATTGCCGTAGCGTCTATTCATCTTCCTCTTCCCACTCAAAATTCGCTCCGCATAAAGGGATATACAGCAGCTTGCTTTTCCCCAGCTCTATCTGGTCAAAGGCTTCCAGCTGCGCAGGCGCATAGACAGCCTCGCCGTTTAAGTAGACCAGCCCCTGAGCGTCTCCAGGCAGCAGGAATGTGGCTCTTTTTTTGGCGTCGTAAGACACAATGGCATGATTCTTGTAGGAAATGTTGTTATCCCCCAGAATCCGTATATCCATTTCCGGGCTTCTTCCGATAAAATTTTTTTCTGCAATCATCCGGTAATCCTTGCCTTTTGACGGCCCTTCAATACAGACCAGCCACCCCACTACAGGATGCATTACCTCCAGCTCCTCCAGGTAGGTGGTGTCTTTCAGGATACCGTCTACGTCTTCCCCTTTTTTGCGGGCTATATTTACAGCCGTACTGCAGTAAGGGCAGATGGTTCCATACCGCTTTTCGCTAAATAAATGTCCGTTTTCACATCTGATTAAACCCATGTCATCTCCCGTATCCTTCCATATTGCAGACGCACATAACTGAACTATGATGATTGAATGATAATTTTCTCATAAGATATATATATAATATCGCCGCATTGAATCCGGTACGGAATATTTCTCCGCAGTTTGTATACCGTATCCCCGCCTTTCTGCCGCAGCCCCACCATACCATTGTCTGCCTTTGAGCAGACATACCAGTAAGATCCGTAACGGACCAGGGATGCATGTTCCTCCTGAATGGAACCGGCATAGGCTGAATCGGAAAAGTCAATATTCACCAGATTTGCAGGCGTAGATTTCCCAATCAGCAATTCTTTTTGTTTTCCCAATTCATACTCATCCCGAATCCCTCCCTGGCCGTCTAAAACCAGGGCCTTTACCCGGACCCGCTTTTTCAGGAATTCCACAATATGAACAGCAGCGAGACAGATTACAATCCCCCACAAAGCAATTACGGAAATCACCAGGAAAAGGATCGTTGTACTCTGATCTGTCATATGGCCCTCCCATCTTTAATTACACTTCAGGAGAGAATCCATAAAACCAAATTCTCTCCCGCGTTGACCAACAGTTATTAGATTTTAATTATCAGCCCCGATATGTAAAACCCAGCTGTTTCTTACTTTATTCTACTACAATATCTGCCAGCCGATCTTTCTTCTGTCTTACTACCAGAGTGAATCTCTTCTCCTGGTCCGCATTTTCCTCTTTGTAGGAAACCGGGAAAGCGTGGCTGAATTTGTATTTTGTGGTTACGTCATTATGGGTATAGGAAACTTCTACTGCCTTGTAGCAGTCTGCACTGTTGGAAGCTACTAAAGACCACTCCAGCATCTTCTTAGATTCATCCCCAAGAATCTTCTTGGTAGAATCCATATTCAGCACTCCCTTAATTACCAAAGTGCAGTAAATGTCTGCAGAACGGGCATAGGAATGCTCGTCAATAACAGAAGTAAATTCCACATATGAGATACCCTCGGTAATTTCTGCGATATCCGCAATTTTCAGGCTGTTTGCCTGCACTGTCGCTAATGCCATATGAATCCCCTTCTTTCTTTAAATTGTTTTTATTACTTTGCCGAATTTCATAACCAGGGCTAACAATCTTATGACCCAATCTACTCGTTTTCTGTAATATTAATGGTAAAGCTTTCCGATACGCCCTTGGATTCAATGCGGATATCGCACTGGCCCTCAGCGATGCTTTCCAGCTCCACTCGTTCTCCTTCCCGAATAATGGAATTATCCCAGGTTCCGAATTTCATCCATTCGCTGATCTGTCCGCTGGGTTCAAAATAAGCACGGATGTTGCGCTCATCTTTATTGCGGAGCTGAGCCGCCATCATGCGTTCAATATATGTGCGCCTGGTGGTCTGGAATACGCTCCGGTATGTTCTGCGGTCCATATGCATGCTTCTGGCGCTCATAACCGTAATGCCGCTTACTACATTTCCGTCCAGAGTAAAATTGTCAGAGGAGAAAACAAATCCGAATTTGCTCTGATCAATCTCTTCTTTTACGTCATTGGTAAATCCAGATATTTCCTTTGCAAATACAATGGGCAGCCTCAGGGCGTTTTCGTCTTCTTCCAGGTCAAACCTTACTCCTGGGAAATCCGGATACACTTTCTTTAAATATGTTTTCAGGAAATTGGGACACTGGCACGCTGCCACGGTTCCGGCTGCCACGAATTCCGCTCCCACATAAACGCCTTTCATCCAGAATTTCACATCATTTTCAAGGCCTTTAGGAAACTCTACTGCTCCAGTTTCGTTGATCCTGGCTCCTCTGGAAGTGACAACCCTGGATTTATCTTCCGGAACTACTGTCATATTAGGAAAGCAGGCAATGGCATATTCGTCGTAGGAATTGCCTGCGATCTCTTCTGCCTTCTCCATGTAAGGGCCGGCTCCGTCTGTAGCCATTCGTGAAAAGGTACTTTCCTCTCCGGTTTCAAACCCGAAGAAGGTCTGGATCTTATATTTTTTTATCCCGTCCAAAAGATTCTGCAATGTATCAATAGAGGAATAGAAAATCAGGTCATCATCATCATAATCACCGGAATAACCCCATTTCTCCGCAAAATCTACAGTCATTTCCATGGTATAATCATCTAGGGAAGTCTCTCGCTGCAATTCTATCCTAGGCACGATGCCGAACCAGATGGTATCTGTGTAATCTGTTTTGTTGTTCACGGTTTCCAGATACAGCCGAAGCTTATCCATGTTCTGAGATTCCACCAGTTCCTCAATCGGCAGATTTGTTACCAGCAGAGAAGGCGCCATCCCTTTGATCTTGGGAGTATAAGCATCGAAAAACGCCTTCACTCCCAGAATCCGCTCAAATACAGGCTTGGCCACTTTAATAAAATCTTTCTGCCAGGTGTTGTAAAGCGCACTGTAGTTGTTAAACATCTCTACCTTTTTTCCGGTTTCCATTACAGCCAGCTTGGAAGACATCTTATTAGTAAATGCGGAAACTACCAGCTCCTGCATCAGGGAAGAAACCTTTTCCAATCCTGTATTCTCTTCCTCTTCCCTGATCCCGACGGCGTTGCGCCGCCGCTGCTCAATCATGTCATACCGCTCTTCAATCTCAGACACCAAAAGCTGTGTAGCCTTGTCATCCACTTCCAGAAGAGGAACTTCCTGATCCGGACGAAAAGCCAGGCTCTTCATCTCGCCGTCCCCGTCAAAGTACGGAAGGGCCGGAGCCGGAGTACCGCCATTTTTGCGTCCTGCTGCCTCAATGGCCACCAGGTTCTCCCGGATGGTTCCGATCATAAGGGCAATCTGAGTTGGGAATTCATTATAATAGCTTTCTGTCTCGTTAATTTTTTTGGAAAGCATTTTAAGACGTTTCAGCTTAGCCGGAGAATCGCTTTCCAGCTTCATGCTTTCCTTAGCCAGATAATTAACATCTTTATTAAGACGTTTCATATCCTTTAACGTTTTCTGAGGAGAAAGCATCTCCAGCATGGACTCATAATTAAAGGTTACATTAGGCTTATTGGAGCTTTTTTTCTCATCAATCAGCCTTATAAAGGTTTTCAGGAAGTTATTGTTTTTGTTAATTACAATTTCTTTTACAAACTGTGCCGGAATACCCATTGGCCGTTCCAAAGTATAAACCATACGCTTGCTGTCTGCATCAAAATAACTGTAAATGGTAGGCGCAAATTTCTTTAGAAATTCGTCAAAACTATGTACCAATAAATGGCTGTGGATTTCTTTGATTTTCTCATCTGTCAGACTTTTGCCTGTAGGCTCAATTCCTGCCATAAGATTGATCAAATCAAAACGCTCCGGATTGATTACATCAAATAAAATAGTTCGGTTGGTTTGTTTAATAATTTTCATTTTTTGTCCCTCTGGCTTTTTCATTCTGTTAACCTGCAATATACCAAAAACAGAGATACACTTAGTTAAAATTGTAGATAGGTTACATTTTAACTGTGTTCACGACGTTATTTATAGGAATATTTTACCATTGAGAATATAGTATGTCAATAAATTAACAGGTTATCCAATTTGGGATACGGTCAATAAAATACCGTATAGAATGTATTAAAATCATTATAGATATATTATAGGTTATTACCAGTTTAACAGAACCTGATTTCTGTATGGCAAAACTAAAAAATGATTTCCTGATTTGTGCCAGATGCAAAAGGCTACATGCGATTCTTTTACAGCAAACCTTCATCCGGCCGGCAACGGACGCAACACCACACATGAAAATCCGGCGGGCACATTTGACATCCCTGAATTCATGCCGCCTATTGGGCGGCGAAATTTTTACAGTAAAAAATATAGATGTTCCCCCTCCCGGAAACATCTATATTTTTTACTGCTGATTTAGGAATGCATACGTTATTATTAAGGCAGACAAGCCTTTGGCTTACAGCGCCTGCATCAGATCTTCTCTGATTTCAAACCGCTTCACCAGCCCCTTTAAGATCTGGGCCTGACTTGAAAGCTCCTCGCTTGCTGCCGCACTCTCCTCTGAAGTGGCAGAGTTTGTCTGCACTACACTTGAAATCTGATCGATTCCCAAAGTTACCTGGGCAATGGATGCTGCCTGTTCCTGAGAAGCCTTTGAGATCTCATGTACCAGTTTTGCAGATTCCTCAGAAGCAAGGACAATGCGTCCAATGGACTGAGCTGTCTCATTTGCAATCTCTGTTCCATCCTGTACTGCATGAACCGTAGCCTCAATAAGAGAGGCTGTGTTTTTGGACGCTTCCGCTGACTTGCTTGCCAGATTGCGCACTTCGTCAGCTACCACAGCAAAACCCTTTCCCGCTGAGCCGGCTCTGGCCGCCTCAACAGCCGCATTCAAGGCAAGGATATTCGTCTGAAAAGCAATATCTTCAATGGTCTTAATGATCTTGCTGATCTCAGAGGAAGAATCATTGATCTGGTTCATGGCAGCTGTCATCTGCTCCATCTGCTTTTTCCCCTGTTCCAGTTCTGTGGCTGTGGCCATGGCCTGCTCGCTGGCAAGTTTCGCATTTTCTGCATTATTTGCCACATGGCCATGTATTTCATTCACTGTGGCTGCCAGTTCCTCTACAGAGGATGCCTGTTCCGTAGTTCCCTGAGCCAGAGACTGAGCGCTGCTGGACACCTGATCCGATCCGCTGGCTACCTGCAGGGCGCTGTTATTCAGTTTCCGCATCGTGTCATTCAAGGTATAGATGGTGTGCTGGAATGATGCTTTGATCGGGGCGAAATCTCCCATGTACTCCATGTTCATCTCCAGTCTCAGATTGCCCTTGTCAAGTTCGGCCAGGGAGGCGGATATATCTCCGATGTAATCCCGCCAGGTCTGCACGGTTTTTGACAGGGCTCTGGTCAAATCCCCAATTTCGTCCTCAGCCTTAAAAATATGAACCTCATCCTTAAGGTTTCCCAGACTCAGCTTCTTCAGGCGCTCAGATGCCTCTTTAATAGGATCTGACATCTGTTTGGCGATTACAGAGATGACGCCGATTCCAGCTGCAAACACAGCAAAGCCGGCGGAACATATGATCAGAAGAGACAAACGGCTGGATCTGCTGCAGTCATCCAGCTCATCCTGGATAATAGGAAGCATGTCCTCCTCATAGTTCCCTGTTCCGATATACCAGCCAAAGGGTTCAAACTTCTGGATAAAGCCCCTTTTGGCCTTAGCCTCGGATTCTCCTGGCTTTGCAAAATAAAAGTCGATAAAACCTCCTCCTGGCTTATCGCCGGCAGCGATTGTGTCTTGAACAAAATAGTTGCCCTTTTCATCTGTGGAATTATACCGGTTGGTACCCTCCACCTCAGGCTTAATATGTACTGCGCTGGTTCCGTCCGCCATGTCCGCCCAAAAATATCCTGCCCCGTCATTGTATCTAGTGGAGCGGACAATATATTTGGCATTCTCCATGGCCTGTTCCTCTGTAATCAAGCCATTTTGGCATTTGTCATACTCTGCCTGCAATACCCCGATCATGCATTCTACCTGGCTTTGTATGATCTGATCCAGCTTTTCCTTCTCGGCAGTGATTACTTTGTTATAAGCAATCCTCAGAGACACATTAGACAGCAGGGAAAGCAGAAATACGGCCAAAAAGGTGAGAATACCAATACTTGAAATTAATTTTCCACGCAGCTTCAGTTTCATTTTAAAGACTCCTCTCTTGCTCTGATACTCCGTATTTGGAATTCTTATGTAAATTTCTGAGGATATTTTTTCGAGAGTTCAGATCAAAAAACAGAGGTGTAGCGGGCTGCAGTGAGTACTTTTGACCGGTGTTATCGGGAAAATAGACCAAAATATTTGCACAGGAAATTCTGATACGCAGTACTGGTGCAGGCCAATTAAGCATTTGCATTCTGATGTCCGAGTACTGGGGCGGAACAAATTTCATCCTGGAGCAAACGGACATGACTGGGGCATATAAATGATGCAGTATGGCTGCAAATGGCCTTTACACAGTGTTACTTTTATCATTTTTAATAAAAAGGGCGGTAAATCTGCCTCTTATTTCATTATAATGCATAATAACTAAAAAGTCTATAGCACATTGTCTATTTTATGGAAATATTCGGTCTGCCTCATTCTGCTGCGGATGCCATATGCTGCTGCGAAAAAAGCAGTGCTTGGAATCAGCAAATTGAACATAGCCAGCCCTGTATAAGTGGGAAATTGGCTGTCAGATACAAATCTAATGGACCGGCAAATTTCTCTCATAGATCTTAAGGACTCCAAAATTTATCTTGACCTTTTGAGAATATTATGATATAAAAATTTTATAAAACCATTTTGGAAGTGGATTTTTCAAGAGAATTCTTTTTTCGCCACCTGACTGCTGCAGTCAGGTGGCTTTTGTTTTGCAGGAGGAACGGTATGGAACAAACATTTATGAAAAAAAAGAAGATTTTGCCCCTGGTGCTGTCAATGTCTCTTCCCATGGTAATCTCCATGGCAGTCAGCTCTTTGTACAACATTATTGACAGTTATTTTGTGGCTAAAATGGGGGAATATGCAATTACTGCCCTGTCAATTGTATTTCCGGTGCAGAATTTGATCAATGCCCTGGCCATAGGCTTTGGCATCAGCGTTAACGCAAGAATTGCCTTTTATTCCGGAACGGGGGATCAGATCAGGGCAGATAAAACAGCCACGTCAGGTGTTCTTTTAAGCTTTCTTCACGGGATCTTTATAATGGCAGTATGTATGCTTTGCATGCCTTGGTTTTTAAGAAAATTCTCCTCCGATCCGGAGATTGTCCGCCTGGCTTTGCTTTACTCCAGAAGAGCATTCCTGTTTTCCCCTGTTATTACGCTGGGATTGTGCTTTGAAAAAATTTTTCAGTCTCTGGGAAAAATGAAGCTGACCATGATCAGCATGATATGCGGATGTGCTGCCAATATTATTCTGGACCCGATTATGATCTTTGGAATAGGGCCTTTTTCCGCCATGGGCATCTCAGGAGCCGCATGGGCTACGGGAATCGGCCAGTGTCTTACCCTTCTGATCTATGTACTGTTTTATGGCTTCTGCCGCCTGCCTATAAGGATCAGATGGCAATATCTGCGCCCTGATGCAGCCATAATGAAAAAACTGTATTCCACCGGAATCCCGGCAGCCTTAAACCTGGCGCTGCCATCCCTGCTGATTTCTGCCCTAAACGGGCTTTTAGCAGGTTTTTCCGACAAATACGTTCTCGTGCTTGGAGCATATTATAAGCTGCAGACCTTTATTTACCTTACGGCCAACGGCATTATTCAGGGTATCCGGCCCTTGATTGGGTATAATTACGGAGCAGGGGAATATGGCCGCGTAAGAAAAATCTATGTGACGTCACTGGCCATGAGCATTGCCATCATGGTTTTAGGAACCGGCTTGTCATGGACAATTCCGGAACAGCTTATTGGCTTATTCACTGACAATCCCGAAACCATAAAGCTTGGAGTAGGCGCCTTGCATAAAATCAGCCTGGGCTTTGTTGTCTCAGCAGTGTCTGTCACCTGTTCCGGCGTTTTGGAGGGGCTGGGAAAGGGATTCCCTTCTCTGTTTTTGTCCCTGCTGAGAAATGTGATCTTCATGATCCCAGCCGCATGGCTGCTTAGCAGGCTGGCAGGAGCCGACGGCGTGTGGCAGGCATTCTGCATAACGGAACTGGTATGCGCTGCTGTCTCGTTTTTTCTGTACCGAAGGGAAGTCCTCACCATGTCAAACATGACAGATTCAAGTACATCTATATAGTTTTCAGGATTTCATATGACAGTATTGCCATCTGTTTTTCAGTAAGCTGCTTTTACCATCCAATGTCCTCCTTGCCGTTTTCTTTGATCCTTTTTTCATTTCATAGCCTTGTCAAAGATCTCTGCCATATCCTTCTGGCGGCCATACTCAAACCCAATCCGTCCTTCATACATAATGGAATCACAGGAGTCTGCCGCCAGAAACATCTGCAAAGTTTCCCCGTCCTCCCGTACAAGGTTCAGCACTCCTTTGTAAGGACATCCTGAAACAGCCTCATGGCCTCTGATAGCATTTCCCAGAATCTGGCTAAGCTGCTTCAGCTTTTCCGGCTCAGTGATAGTCTGGGAAACGGTGCGAAACGCCAATTTTCCGTCTTCCCTTTCCTCCAGCCTGGGAAAGTCCAGGGAAGCCTCTGCAAGCGGCGTGTCAAACCAGATATTTGTAAAGGTTTTGTAATCCCGTCCCATAACCTCCTTGATCCGATCCATGACATAGGAATAGACAGGCTCATGACATTCTACGGCAGCTGACTGAGGCCCATAGGCCATAAGATAGCCTCCCTGCTCTCTGCATCCTAAAAGCCGGTAGCAATTATCTCCCAATATCAGTTTCGCTCCT
Source organism: uncultured Hungatella sp. (assembly GCA_949879025.1). Taxonomy (GTDB): domain Bacteria; phylum Bacillota; class Clostridia; order Lachnospirales; family Lachnospiraceae; genus UBA3402. Next base: position 18,851 of record CATLBO010000059.1, read on the forward strand.
GTTGTGCGGAGTGAAGGATTCTGCTTTTGCAGCCATGAAATGGCCTGCCCTTCATTGTCAAACATATGGCTCTCCTGTCCCTGTCCCTCCTTCAACAGCGCTTCCAACGTTTCAGCCTCATTCTGAGCGAGAGGAATGATGCACTCATACGGCTGTGAAAAGAACTGTATTGTATCTTCATCCTGATAATAACAGGAAATACAGGACTGCCCTTCCTCGGGAAACGAAAGTCCTGGATGTTTTTGCAGAAAGTCCAGTTCCATTCTCCCTTTTTCTGAAAATGCGTTTAAAAAAGCCCTGTCACCGCAGGCTTCAAGGGGAACAAAGCAGAAACAGTCAAGTACATCCGATGTTTCCATATCTCCAGAAAATTCTGCCCAATATTCCGGAAGCTGATAGAGAATCTTTTCATTCCCATTGTTGTCATCGTATCCAATCTGGCAGATCTGGACAGATGAATCATCAGCCTGCACATAGCCTATGGACAGAGAAATAAAATCATCATATTCAGGAGCATCCAGCCGCCGCGCTGCCAGATAATACTCTCTTCCGTTCTCATCCCTGCGTCCTGCCACTTCATAGTGTCCGGACAGCAGTTCTGTCAAAGCCTTTACCTGCTTACTGTCAGCAGGCCCAAAAGATGCAGAATTCAAATAATGTTCCGCCGCAGCCCCATACTCTTGGCACTGTTCCAAAAGCTTCCCGCTTATGGCGGCCGAATTTTCAAATATAAGAACCTGCCTCTCTTTTTCATGAGAAGGACTTTGGCTTTGGGATTCAGACGCTTTTTCCGGTTTGATGCCAAAGGACTCCAGAGTTTCTTCTTTTGTCCCATCCCCATTTTGCCGGGAGTTGCTGCACCCTGCACTCCCTGCCAGGATCAAGGCTGCTGCAATGGCGGCATACCTTTTTATTGTTCCAGCTCTTTTTTCCCTCATTCTGCCCAACTCCTTCTCTCCATATTTTTCAGCTTTCCTCTATCATCCCCGCAGAATCTTCTCCATACTTTTCCCCTTAGCCAGTTCATCCACCAGCTTGTCCAAATACCGGATTTTCTGCATCATCGGGTCTTCAATGTCCTCCACCCGGATGCCGCACACAGTTCCTTTAATTAAACTGCAGTTAGGATTCATGGCCGGTGCCTGGGCAAAGAACGTCTCATAATCTGCATCTTTGTCCAATTGGGCCTGAATCCCTTTCCGATCATACCCAGTCAGCCAGCAGATAATTTCATCCACCTCTTCTTTTGTCCTGTTTTTCCGCTCTGCCTTCTGTATCAGCAGGGGATAGATCTTGGAAAATTTCAGGGCAAAAACTTTGCTTTTTTCCATATGTCCCTCCTAGTCTTTCCACAGCCAGACTGCTGACAGCTGCCTAAGCCCGGCTGTCAGCAATTGCGCTGAAAATTACAAATATATTCAGATGGAACCTCTTTTGTCAGCCACACTCCGTTTGCTGACAAATAAAATGTATACCCATCCTCTGCCATTCTTTTGGCGTCAACCTGAAGCACCGCCGGAATCCCGTGACGCTGTCCCACTTTAACAGCTGTGTCATAGTCCCCGGACAGATGGACATACAGCCTGCTGCCTGGCTTAAGCCCTTCCCTTCTATTCAGAATACTGCCCAAAAAACGGGTGGCCGTGCCATGGTACAGCACGTTGGGCGGAATGGCTGTCTTTAATTCCACATCTACTGAAATGCTGTGACCCTGATTAGCCCTGATCTTTGTGCAGTCCTCATTAAAACTGAACCGCTTCTTATCATTGGTGCGGACAATCTCTTTTAAAGTCTGCAGATCCAAAGTCCTTCCTGTTTCCTTAACGCCCCTAATAAGCTCTTCCACATCTGCCCAGCCGTGATCATCCAGCTTGATTCGGGCAGCGCCAGGATTATGGCGCAGAACCAGGCTGATAAATTTACTTATTTTTTTATAAGGATCTATTGCCATGTCTGTTTGTTTCCTTTCATTTCTTCCTGCACAGTTATGATTCTGCCTTCTCCATGAACCGTCTGCCTGACTGGCTGCCAGATCTGCCACCAGGCCGAAACTGCCCTTTCCTGACAATGATTGTATCTTATTTTGCTTATTTCATCAACATCTATGTGTTCAGTTCTTGAAAAAACCGCCTGGATATAGTAAAATTTACACAAGACCTACAAAATTATATAAAGGAGGTTTATGCAAAATGAACCAATGCTACAGCTGTACCACCTGCAAAAGCGCAGACAAACCTTTACAGGAGTTTATTGCCGGACTCCCTATGGAAACTTCCCACCACCGGGTAGAGAGCCAGAG
>CATLBO010000060.1 GCA_949879025.1 uncultured Hungatella sp.
AAAAGATTATAGATCTGAAGAAACAGCTCATTTAAGATGGTGATCTCTGTCAGGCGGCTCTCTATTGCAAATACAATCTGTCCTCTGATCTCTGTATACAGGTAAGCTAAAACAGCCCCCCACTCTGCCCCCAGTTCTCTGCAGGCATCTTCCGGATTGGCATAACTTTTCTCATAGTTTCCCGGCAGAATGTCCCCATAAAGCCACTGGTTCCATTCTTCCAGTTGGGGAAGCCGCAGTAAGCGGTAGCGTCCCTCCTCCACTGCCTCATACAGCTCCTCAATCATAACAATAAAATCAGCTACCTTCTCAAAGTAACTTCCAAAAGGCTCTCTTACCACTGATTCCTGGCCTATGGTCCCGATATGGTTCATAGACAGTTCAAACCGCTCCAAAACCGCCTTATTATCTGCATCTAACAACTCTTTATCATTCATGATCCAAAACCTCCTAGTCCAACGGCAACCACCAAAACCCATCCGATCAGCATCAAGACGCTGATCCCGATTCCCAGTCTTGCCAATATATAATTTTTATCATCTTCCAGAAAAGAAATGCCTCCATACCAGATTGCAAATGCTGACAAAATCATGCTGCACAAGCCCATAGCGCCATGGGTCTGCGTAGCCTGTCCCTGGGTAGCAACTGCCCAATAGATTCCTCCGCCTCCCAAAAGAAGCGCCGCCGCAGTCAGGAACATGGAGATTTTGCTTCGAGAGGCAAAGGGCTTCCTTACATAGGATACTCTTGGGGTTCTGCTGATGGCTGATTCCTTAATTTCCCTGCGGTTCTTTTCTCTTCTGGCCTTTGAAGCCATGATTTCCTTTTTCTTCCGCTGTATCTCCCTTTCCCTCTCCCTCTCCGGCTCCAGATATTTCTGTATAATCCCCCTTACCCGTTCCGTACTGCCATCCCGTCTCCCGCTTTCTGTCTGTCCGATCCTTGGTCCCTGATAACTGCCGGCCCTCATTGAGGATCTTTTGCTGTCCTCGTGTCTTTTCGGCTTTTCCTTTCCTGGCTTTTTGTTTCCTTTACCTGCCGTTTTCTGGCGTCTCCCTGTTCTTTGCGGCACGCCGTTTCCTCCTTATGCGGACTCTCTGCACCACCTTGTAGCTTGCGAATCCTAAAATCCCGCCAATTGTATTTAATAATAAGTCATCCACATCAAAGCTCCCAACCTTAAAAACCAGCTGCGTAGTCTCAATGCACAGACTTAAGAAAAATCCAAGTAAAAATGTATTGTACCATCGCCTTCCCCTTCTGCTGACAATAGGCAATATAAAGCCAAAAGGCATAAATCCTGCCACATTCCCCCCAAGATTGAGAATGACTGCCTTCCACCCAAGCTGTCTCCTGTAAACAATAAAACGTCTGATTTCCTTAAATAATTCCAGATTGTAAGCGTACTCCGCTTCCGCATTGCCCGTCCTTCCCATAGACTCGGCAAAAAACATAAAATAAACCAGGGCTATTAAGTACAGAACAAACAGCACCCAGCCCATTTTCTGATTTTTCGTGGTATTTCGAATCATATAAACTCCCGTGGTCTTCGCTGAACATAAACTTCCAGTACCGCCCCATACCCATAAAGGCGGTCATAAGCGCATCCCGCCGGCATCAGCTGGGTACGCCGAAAACGGCAGTATTCCGCCCTTGGAATACTGCCTGTAATTTAAAATGTAATTTCTGATTTTCTCTTCAGCAAAAGAGCCCCTGTGACAATGGACACAGTTCCGGCGATCAGGCCTACGCTGATCAAAACCACTCCCACCGCAATATTGGCTGCCCCGATATTCCTCATAGTCTTATAAATCCGCTCCATATCCCACTCTCCTTTCCCTCGAATATCTTATCCTTGTTTTACTCCATACTGCTCATAATAAGCATCAATATCCGCCTTAAGGCTGTCATTGATCACAATCCGGCCCAGGCACTCCCGGTTGTAAAGATGCTCCACCACATCTGCCATGGACACTATGGCATTGGCTTTGAACCCGTAAAGATCCTGAATCTCTTCCATGGCGCTCTTTGCGCCTTTCCCCCGCTCCATACGGTTTAATGATACCATAAGCCCTATAATCTCCACTTCTCCCTGGGCTTTAATAATAGGAAAAGTTTCCTCAATAGACTTGCCGGAGGTCGTCACATCCTCGATGATCACCACTTTGTCCCCATCCTTAATGGGGCTTCCCAGAAGAATTCCTGCATCCCCATGATCCTTTTCTTCCTTGCGGTTGGAGCAGTACCGGATATCCTTGCCATACAATTCGCTGAATGCAATGGTAGTAGCTACGCTTAAGGGAATCCCCTTATAAGCCGGCCCAAACAGCACGTCAAAGTCTTCCCCATAATGGTCATGAATCGCTTTTGCATAATACTGCCCAAGCCTGCGCAGCTGGGAACCAGTAATATACGCCCCTGCATTCATAAAAAAAGGAGATTTTCTCCCGCTTTTCAATGTAAACTGGCCGAATTTCAGCACCTGGCCCTCCACCATAAATTCAATAAATTCTCTCTTGTAATCTTCCATGGGGCAGTCTCCTCCTTAAGCATCCGTAATTTCAGTCTATCCTTTTTTACCAGATGCATATTCAAATATTTTTCCCATTTTACCATATTCCATGCTCATATTCAACTGTTTTTATGGAAGACTCGGCTGCAGTGCAGTTAAGCCATAGCCGCAGTAACAAGGCAACAGTAAAAAGCAGGGTATCTGCGATCCTATACCCTGCTTCTTGTCTTCTTACCTATCTTTGGCCCTCAGCACATAAATCTTTGACCAGAAATCCGTACAGACTTCCCCGACTGTCACCTGCCCTGCAGACGCATCCGTGGTCACCAGGCCGCCGTTCATCAGCTCATCTCCATAGAACCAGTTGTCCTTGTCCTCCACTTCATATTTGGCATCCGGGTCAAGGCCTTTAAGGCGCAGTCTGCGGAACTCGCAGTTTACATCATTAAGAGTCTTATAATATCCCACCAGGGCTGTCTTCTTATCCTCTGACACCACCATCCATGCGGCGATATTGTGCTCAAAAGGACTCTGGAGCCGATAAAACGTTCCAAACTGGATCACTTCCCGGTACTCCTTCATAAATGCAATCTGCTTCCTTACAATCTTCCTCTCGCCGTCAGACAGTTTCTGCAGATCCAGCTCATAGCCGAATGCACCGAAATACGCCACATTTCCCCTTGTCTCAAGAGGCGTGAGACGATAAAGCTGATGGTTCGGCGTGGCTGACACATGGGCTCCCATGCTTACTACCGGATACCCGAATGAAGTGCCGTACTGGATCTTAATCCTCTCTACTGCGTCCGAATCATCGCTGGTCCAGCACTGAGGCGCATAGTAAAGCATGCCTGCATCAAACCTGGCGCCGCCGCTGGCGCAGGACTCAAACAGAATCTCCGGGAAGTTTTGAATCAACCGTTCGTACAAACTGTAAACTCCCAGAATGTATCTATGGAAAATCTCTCCCTGTCTGTCTGCAGGGAAAGCCTTGGAGTAGCATTCTGTAATGGAACGGTTCATGTCCCACTTAATATAGGAAACCTTTGATTCTGACAGAATCTTTGCAATCATATTATAAATATGATCTACCACTTCTTTTCTGGCAAAATCCAGAACCAGCTGAGTCCGCCCCTGGGAACAAGTCCGGCCCGGCGTCTGAAGCGCCCAGTCCGGATGCTGCCTGTACAGATCGCTGTCTGGATTCACCATCTCCAGCTCTACCCACAGGCCGAACTTCATGCCCAAAGCCTCTATCTTCTCGGAAAGCCCCTTAATGCCGTTTGGAAGCCTTTCCTCATTTGCATACCAGTCGCCCAGGCCGCTGGAATCGCTGCTTCTTGCGCCAAACCACCCGTCATCCAGAACAAACAGCTCCACGCCGTCTTCCCTGGCTGCTTTTGCAATATCTACCAGCTTCTCCTCGTTAAAATCAAAATAAGTAGCCTCCCAGTTATTCAAAAGCACAGGCCGCACCCTGTCTCTCCACACGCCCCTTGCCAGCCTTGAGCGGTAAAGGCGGTGCAGTGTCTGGCTCATACCGTTTAGCCCTTCTCCAGAGTACGCCATCACTGCCTCCGGCGTCTGGAATATTTCCCCGCTTTCCAGCTTCCAGGAAAATGCAAATGGATTAATGCCCAGCATTAGTCTGGTTACGTTATAAGTATCCACTTCTGCCTGTGCCAGGAAATTTCCGCTGTATACAAGGGAAAATCCCATAGCCTCCCCCTGGAACTCGTCCGCCTCAGGCCGCTTCAGAACAATAAAGGGATTATGGTTGTGGCTGGAATGTCCCCTTGCACTGTTTACTGCCAAAATCCCCTGCTCCAGACGGCGGACTTTCACTTGGCGCTCCCTGGACCATGCCCCGGAAAACTGAATCCAGTCATAATCGCAGTCCGGCAGATCAAGACTAAGGCTCATGGCCCTGGTAACATGCACTGCCTTTTCCCCGTGATTCTCAAATCTTGCGCTTCTGGCAATGGCATTCTCCCCATTAAAAACCGTATACAAAAGAATAAGCTTCATGTCAAGAAGCTTATCTGTTAAGGTAATCTCCAGAGTATCCGCTTCCTCATCCCTTTCCACATAGGTTGCCGGAAGATCCTTAAGCTTTGGCTTCCCTGCAAAAATACGGTGGGACTCATATGTAAAATTTGTCAGCCTGCTTCCGTCCTCCTGCAGCACTTCCAGGGCCGGAAGGCGGAAATCCGTGGTTCCGTAAGCCGGATATTCCTGGCGCACATGTTCCATGGAAAAACCGTAATCCTGCTGCACTGACGTCATAGGCCGGTTGGCAAACTCCAGCAGGTATCCGAAATCCTCCCTGTCATGAATTCTCTTCCCAAAATACAGCTGCCCCAGCTGGTCATTAGGCAGTATCTTTATAATATAACTGATGCCGTCATTGCACAGATGGAATTCTCTCGATGCCTGATGAAATATAACACTCATAATAAAAACCTCCGTTCTCTCAGATTCCTAACCAGTATACCCGAAAAAGCCGGAAATGGAAAGAGTGTTTATGTCAAAGATAATATAGAAAATGTACGATACGGTCTGGATTCTTAATTTTCTCAAAAATTCAAATTATCTATCTGGAAATGCAGGCTATAGAATGAATATGGCAAAAGCAGGCACTTCCAGCCCTGTTGCAGCCGTAAATCCCGAATTCCATCACGGATTTTTCCCAATATGTCAATTCGGTTAACCAAATAATTTGCTGAATATGGGAATCCTCAGCTCCTTCCCAATGACATTTCCATTTGTATACCCTAGTTTTTCGGCTTCATTAAAAAAGGATCGTTTTAATATATCATCAGGCATATTCCATATGCCATTGATTTTTGCCAGTACCTCTGATATACTAAAATCACAACATTTAAAGAAGGGGGAAAAGCTATGGATATATCAGCATTATCCGTTTCCATGCCTACAGGCGGAATCAAAACCGGGCTGGATTATGTAATGCTGTCTAAGGCCCTTGACACTGTTGAGGAAAGCGGAGACGCCATTGCCAAGATGATGGAAGCCGCCGTAACCGGGCTGGGAGGACACATTGACATACGGGCTTAGATTCGTCCCGTATCATAGGCTTCGGAATAGTCTATAAGAAAAACAGGCCGCTGAAAATCTGCGTCCTGTTTTTCTTAACTTTTCCGATGCCAGCGCCGTTATTCCCAAGGCCTGGGAGAACCTGTGCCTGGGCACTTTCCCACTTCCTGCCCCTAAACGCCTCTTTCATCTTCATCACTGTCTCCCAGGATATCCAGACGGCGACATTCCTGTAACTGCCCGGAAAATCCGGCTGAAGTAAAACTGGTCTTTATATCCTACCATCATGGCAACGTCTTTAATAAACATCTGAGGATTTCTCTCCATAATCTCCTTTGCTCTTTCAATCCTGGCATTCCGCAGATATGTATTAAAGGATTCCATTCCGTGTTTCCTGAAAATCAGGTTTAAATAAGACTGGGACAGATTAAACTCTCTGCAAAGGCCGGATACGGTCAGTTCCTGAGACAAATGGCTTTCCACATATTCCCTGATCTCCTCAATAAATTCCGGAGAATCAAGTTTCACAGATTCCTTGTCCTTTTTCCAGTACCTCACCAGAATGCTTTTCAGGCTCTCATACAGTTCCCGGGATGTCCCTGCCTCGTAAAACGCATCCTCCAGCATAAGTTCCTCCTCCAGAACATCCTGGCTGCTGTCAAAATACTGCTGGACTTTGGAAGCAAACTGCCGTACCAGGCGCTCAAGCCCCAGCTGCGGGTACTTTACAGCCTCCGCTTTCTCAATCATTTTCCATAGTTCTTCAAAAAGCTTCCCGTAATCCCGTTTCTCCAGATACCGGTTCAGCCCGTTAATTACCTCCATCCCATGGATCTCATGAATGCGGGCCTCCTGCTTTTCCCCTAACTCCTCCTTATCTCTGTCCATACCTGCCAGGATAGTCTGGGTAACGCCAATAGACAGGCTTCGGTTCATCTCCTCATATAATCCGCTGACTGCGTCTTTCAGCTTTTCCCTGGCAACAGCCTCCTCCACCATAACCACAGTGATAAAATTATGGCTTCCCTTTTTTCTGATCCTCTCCTCCCTCATATATCCTGCAAACTCAGCCCCGGAAACTGCCGCAGAAGGGCAGATGTACAGAGCCTCCCTCTCATCTCTTCCATAGACAAACATAATCTCTTCCAGTTCGGAAATTAATTCAGTTTCCCTCGTATCTGTAAACCGTCTTGGCAAACCGTTTTCCCGCATTACAACCATATAGTAAGCCTGTTCCGGAAAATACCGCCGGATTTTCTCCTCTCTTACGTCCTCTCCCATGATCATGGAGCGTGCCAGTTCTTTGCGCTGTTCATACACGTTCTGACGCAGAAGGCGTATGACCGGAACCACGGCCGCCATAAATCCGTCCGGTGTCACAGGTTTTAAAATATAGTCCGCCACCCCGTAGGTCAGGGCAGTCTTAACGTATTCAAATTCCTGATATCCGCTTAACAGCAGCACCGGCACCTGCTCACCGGAATCCTTTATGGCTTTTATCATGTCAAGGCCGTCCATTATGGGCATCTTTACATCGCTGATAATCAAATCCGGCATATATTCATGAAACTTCAGCAGCCCTTCTCTCCCATTTTCCGCCGTCGCCGAAATAGTCAGATCTGGGCATTTTTTCTCTATCATACTGCAGATATACTCCACTGCAGCAGGTTCATCATCTACCACCAAAACACGAAACATAATCCACCTCCGCTTCTTCAGATATGTTTCTTTTTTCTATACGGTCTGGCAGACATTTTTTCGTATACCATGTCCTGCAGTAATGCTGCGATCTGGTATTGTCCTGCTTAAAGCCGCTTTTCATCAAAAACCACTGGAGCCGCAATCAAAACCCTTGTCCCCTCTCCATCTCCTTTAATGGAAAATTCCATGCTGCCGCCAAAAAACAGCACCAGCCTGGCATACGTATTTAAAATCCCCATTCCTCCCAATTCCATCTCGATATTTGTATCATTATTCCTTAATGTCCTGCGCATCTGTGCCATGCGCTCCTCAATCCCCTCAATGTTCTTCTGGCTGATGCCTCCGCCGTTGTCCTGAAAGTGCATCTCCCACTGTCCCTTTTCCCTGTTCAGCCTGCCTTCTATGGAAATTTTTACAATACTTCGGCCGCTGTCAAATCCGTACTTTATGGAATTCTCTACAATCTGCTGGAATACAATCTTCGGGACCTTTTGGCTTTTGATGGCCTCCTCCGCATTTATCGTATATTCCAGCTTATGCTGATATCTTAATTTCATCAGATACAAATACTTTTCCAGATATCCGATTTCATCCGCAATAGAAGCATACCGCACCCTGTTGCCGGTTGCATAGCGGAGCATCCCTGACAGGCTGTTACAGATCTGGCAGATGGTTTCATCTCCCAGAGAAAGCCCCCTTGCCGAAAGCACGTTCAGCACATTATAAAAGAAGTGAGGGTTGATCTGGGCCTGCAAAAGGTCATAGTTAGCCTGAAGCTGCAGGTAGGACAGATTCTTCTCTTTTACCAAAGATTCCTTCAGCCGCTTTATCACCTGCCCGTAGGCATCGGATAAAGCCTTTATCTCATCAATACTGTTCTCAATATAAATGGAATCCTCCAGATTCTCCATAGTGATGTTCTCCATCCGCTGCCGAAGCTGGTTTACCGGCTCTGCCATCCTTTTGGAGATATGGTAAAGAAAAACGGTAAATACTCCTGCAAACAGCAAAACAACAGAACACATCAGTGCTAAAAACCCTGACATCTTCTGCATCACCACACAGCTGTCCTCTATAAGCAAAATAGTCATGCCTGTCAGATCCGAACAGACCGCTGAGACAATCTCCCTGTTACCAGTCTGAGGATTTTTTATCTGGAATACTCCTGTCTTTCCCTCAAGTCCCATCTGTCCGTAACGTTCGCCTGTCTCCCGGCCTGCCGTATTGTAGAAGAGTTCTCCCTCTCTGAACATGGCAATGACCTTTATGTTGTCGTCATATGTGTTAAAAATCTGGTTTAAAATATCCTCTGTCTGCTGTACCTCCAGATAAGCCCCGTACCCCACAATGCCCCGAAGCAAGCCAAAGGTGCAGCCCTTGTCATACATTCCCCACAGATCCTTATGAAGCGGAATCAAAACCGCCTTCCCCCGCAGCTTTTCTGCCTGGCAAGTCCATACCTCCTGTTCCTTTGGAACAGAGTCCACAACCTTCCGGCTGTTGAAATCATAGCTTGCAAAAACATCTCCTGCTTCATTATATATGACCACACGGTAAAAACGTTTTACAATATAGTAAGTATTCAGTTTCACAGTTACCTGCTTTATCGCGCCATCCCGGTAACCGCTGTCTGTGGGAACCGTGTTTAAGATCTTCAAAGCATCCAGAAGGTCTCTGTCCGAAAGAAGGGCTTCCCCTGCCGCTTCCATGGAACTGTACCTCAGCTCCATCTGTTTAGCCATCTGCTCTGCCATTGCCTGAAGGCGGGAATACTCTTCTGACTGGAAACGTCTTTTAGACGAACGCCAGTAGATCCCCATAATCACTGCCACAGATGCGGCAAGAAACATTACATAATGAATCAGTATTTTCTTTTGAAATCTCATATTTACCTGCCTTTATGAACAGAGGAGCGTGGCAGTCCCCCTCCTGTGCCCTGCAGCCGGTTTTCCGGAAACTCTCTGATTTTCTCTTATCTCTTCTGCTGTCATGCTTTTTAGATCTCCTGTAATAAGTATAAAGAATAAAGTCCACATTTGCAAGACAATTCGGAAATTTTTTTCAAAAACAGCGAGAAACCGGAAACTTTAAAGAGGGGCGCATCTGCGCCCCGTCTAATCCTAATTCCATTCAAATCCCATCTGAGCCGCCTGCCGCCTGCAGTCTTCATCATACTGCCTTGCAGCCATCTCGCCTGTTATCTCTCCGGAGATCAGGGACTGGGTAATGACAGAGCAGTTTGCTCCCTTTACGGCAGTCTCAAACTCCATGGCAACCTTTGTCTTGCCCTTGTCAAAATACGCCTGCATATCTTCCTTTACCCCGGCATAAGAGCCTTCCGGAAGGGAATAGCCCTTGATGCAGTACGGACCGTCAGGAAGAATCGCCTGCGCATAGGCATTCAGCGCTTCGTCTGAAACATAAAACTCCATAAACCGGAGAATATCATCTTGCTTGTCCGAAGTAAGGCTTCCGTAAAGAGAATTGGGCATCCAAACTGTAAGTCCATGATCATTCTCGTCTAAACCGGGAATTCCGAACACTCCAATCTGGTCCGCTGCCTCCTTGCCGTACATGGAGTAAATATTGGAAAGAGCCTGGGTCAGACAGACCCAGTGAATCCCCTTTCCCTGCGCCAGCAAATCGCAGGCTTGTTCATAGGTAGTCGTCTCATGATCCTCCTGCAGATAGGGAATCACATCCTCATAGTTTTTCCAGCTTTTCATGGCTGCTTTGCAGGTGGCGTATCCGGCGGCGCCCTTCTCAAATTCCGCCGTAAAATCCGGATCGGCGGCTGCCACATTATAATGGTCTCCAAGAAGCAGAACCTGGGTCATGGACTTTCCCGCCGTGGCGCTGATATACGCCGTGTGTCCGCTGTCCTTAACGGCCTGGCAGTTGGCCAGAAACTGATCCCATGTATGGGGAACCTCCAGATTCAGTTCTTCATATATAGGTTTGTAATACATCACCGCCCCGGCCTGGGTTGATGCAAACGGAATACCATACACCGCCCCATCCACCGTAACGGAGTCTCTGTAAATGTCATCATATTTGTCTGTAAAAGGCTGCCCTGTCAGATCCATAAAATACTCTGACGGATTCAAAGCCTTTAGGAGAGAACCTGAATTGTATACCACCAGGTCTGTCATCTCTCCAGCCGCCAGCCTTGTCTTCAATACACTGTCGTCCACTTTATACTCAATGTTAATAGTAATACCCAGCTTTTCCTTTGCCAAGTCGCAAACCGCATTCAAACCGTCCAGCGATACGTTGCTGTCAATGAGCAGGGATAATGCAGCCTCTTTGTACTGCCATCCCTCAGTCCTGGTTTCTGCCTCGGAAGCCCCCTCTGGTGCCGCACCCTCTGCAGCAGCTGTCATGAATTCTGTCTGCTGTGCTGTCGTCTCTGATGTGGCTGCCGGCTCATGCCTGCGGGCCATAGAGCATCCGGCCTGGCCGGATATGCTCACGGCTGCGGCTATCGCCAGCAAAAGTGCTTTAAGATCGCTCTTCATAACAAAAAAAGGTTCCTCCTTGGTCAGTAACTCCAAAACAAACTTCCGAGACTTCTGCCAGTGTCTGTGTCTTCCATGCTGTCTGTGATTATGCCGTTTTTTCTGTCGTCTGGGGATGTCTGTGATTGCGTCCGCCAAAGATGTCTTTCCTGATGTCCGTAATTCTGTCTTCTAAATGATGTCAATAATAATGTCATCTTGATTGTACCATGAGAAGTCAGAAAATAACATGGATAATCCACCAAAGTCGAATGGAAAAAATTTCTTTCCCCAATATTTGTATACGAATTTTATGTAAAATTTATTCTGCCAGTTAATATACAACTAATGAAAAAATTATTAAAAAATCTGTTTACAAACCGTTAAAAAGTTGTTAAGATTTAAGATAGATATTTGTGCGTGGTGACTTGTTTTCAGACTTTATGATCGCTGACATAGAAATGGAGGAGAAACCATGAAAGAAAATTTCAAAATGAAAATGCTGCTTTTTATTATCCTGCTGATTGCGGCATTAACCGGATGTTCATCAGCATCGCAGGCTGATGCCATGGATTTTCATGCCGAATTGGATTTAAAAGTACCAGATCCGGCAGCAGGGCAGCGCCCTAAAATCTTATTTGTAGGCAACAGTCATTTATTTTATAATGGCCTTTCTGGCATGTTTGTCAATATTGTACATAGCCAGGGCCATAAAAGCGATGTGAAAGAACTTTCTTCCATTTATTACACACTTGGGCAGTATGCGGACATGGAGGACAAGGGAGGCGCCATGCTGGATAAGACCTTAAGCAAACAGCATTGGGATTTTGTCATCCTTCAGGAAAACGTTACCAAAGCATTATCCGCCTCCGCTGCCAACGAGATGTTCCCCCCGGCCCGTATCCTGGACGAGAAGATCAAAGCAGCCGGCGGACAGTCTGTTTTCCTTATGACATGGGCGCCTAAGGACGGCATGAAAGTAGGATTAAAAAAGCAGAACCGTGAAACCGTCCAGGCTGATCTGGCAACCAACTATATGGCCATTGCCGACGAACTGGATGCGCTGATGATCCCTGCCGGCATTGGCTTTATGCGTTGCGCTCAGGAAAACCCTGACATCGAGCTTTGGGATGCCGACGGGCAGCACCCTTCTGCTGCAGGAAGCTATCTGACAGCCTGCATCCTCTATTCCGTGATCTTTCAGGAATCGCCGGTAAACTGCTCTTACATCGGAGATCTGGAGCCAGACGTGGCGTTAACGCTGCAGCAGACCGCTGCAGAGTTGGTTCTCAATTGATGAATAACTGTAAGCGTTCAGGGAAACCCTGAGAGTTACGTAAAACCATGTTCCTTCCCCAGTGCTTTTGTCCGCTCTGTCCCCAAAAATCTTTTAAAGTCATCGGGAAGCGGCGCATGGAAGGATTTCTTCGACAAATAAGCCAGGGGTTCCGGAAGTTTTGGGAATTCTGTCTGAAAACAGTGAAGCATCTGACGGCGAACCCCAAAGCGTTTCCTGGCTTCCTGGTTTACCTGCTGATTCCCGTATTTGGCGTCTCCTGCCAGAGGATGGCCTATGGAAGCCAGGTGAGCGCGGATCTGATGGGGGCGTCCTGTAATCAGCGTGACTTTTAAAAAGGTGTACCCCTGTCCCCCTGTCTGGCCGGCAGGAATCCAAAAAACAGGCTCATAGGTTGTGATAATCTTTGCCATGCCTGTTCCTTCTCTTTCATAAATTCTCACTTCATTGGCTGCGCCGTCTTTTGTAAGAAAGCCTTCTATGGTCCGGGCCTTGCTGACTGTTCCGCTTACAAAGCAATAATAATATTTATGGATGCTTCTGTCTCTGAAAACCTCTGCCATAATCCGCAGCCCTGGCTGGGATTTTCCCGCCACCACAAGCCCGCTGGTATTCCGATCCAGTCGGTTGCAGATACCGGGGCGGAAAGTCCTCAGGCTCTCCCTTGTGACGGCTTTTGTATCCAGAAGATAGTCTGTTACATACTCTACCAGAGATTCGTCTCCTTCCCTGGCTTTCTGTGACAGCATACCGGCAGGCTTGTTGACCAGCAGAATATGGTCGTCCTCATAAATAATGTCCAGATGCGTCTTTTTCACGTCCTGTACATGTACCTGGGAAAATTTTTCTATGGTTTCATCCGACAAAAATAAGGTTATCTCGTCTCCAGGGGAAAGTTTTTCCGATCCTTCGCACTTTTTTCCGTTCAGCGTAATATTTTTTTTCCGGATCATTTTGTAAATAAAGCTCTTTCCCGCCAGATTCAGATATTTTCCCAGCAGTTTGTCCATCCGCTGTCCTGCCTCTTTATCTGTTACCTTGATTGCTCTCATGGCAATTTCCTTTCTTCGCTTCCTCCGCCAGTGCTCCCTTACATTGACAGCCCTTTCAGCACCTTAACTTCTTGCGCCAGGCTTTTTCCATTATCCGGCTCCCCTGCAGGCTTCAGGCTTTCAAGTTTCCTTAAAAATGTCTTCTCATCCTTTATGATTCTGGCATCTCCGTTTAACTTATGTGATTTTAACGTATCATTTAAAAATCTTTCGCCCTTCTTGGCATCCACCTGTCCCTCCATGCAGCAGACAAATATGCCTGCCGGATGAACCATTACTGCATCTGCCGGAATTATCTGTTCCCTGGATGTGATGATCAGGTCATAGAGCATGCATCCCTTTTCTTCCAGAGCTGTCATTCTCTCATAAAATTCCCGGGAAGGGGTCCGGTATTTCCACGAAGCCAAAAGAGGCGCCGCCACATTTGCCGCAGGCAGCACTGACAATATGGCCATTACCGTCAAAATATTCTTTGCTGCCTGATTATCCGTAAAATTCCTTGCAAAAAGCTGTGCAAGGATCATGGCTGCGCCAAAAAGCACTTTTGCCGTCTCTGCCCGTTTTCGAAAATCACGATATCCATACTGCCCCTTTTCCCGTCTTCCCCTTATCATGATCTTTGTCCTTTCATCGCCTGCTGCATAAGTCCCTGTCCAAAAGCGTCATAATCTCAAGAAGCCATGAATGAGGAACGGTTCTGCACAGAACATGAAACGCCTTCATGGTCACGCCGTATACAGACACAGACTTTCCCATATAGCTGTCCCGCAAAGCCTTTCGAACCACCTTTTTAGCATCAGCCATAACCAGCCTTTTGTACACCGGAATCTCACCGGTCTTTTCCGCAATGTCAAAAAATTCTGTTTTCACCGGTCCAGGGCACACAGCAGTAACATAGATATTTCTTCTTTTAAGTTCTGCTCCCAGAGCCCTGGAATAGCTTAGGACGAACGCTTTCGTCGCTGCATATACGGCAAACTTTGGCTGAGGAAGAAAGGCGGCTGATGAGGCAAACTGGATAATCCTGCTGTTATTGCTCATATAGGGAAGCACCATGCTGGTCATGGCACACAGGGCCTGGCAGTTAAGCCGAACCATCTCCTGCTGGGATTCCGTGTCTAAATCCTCCGCCTTTCCGATCTTTCCAAAGCCTGCAGCATTAACCAGGATTTTTACGTCAGGTTTTTCTTCTGACAGTATATGGGCAAACCGTTTTCTGTCCTCCTGCAAAGTAATATCCATGGCAAAGCAGCGGACTCCTGTTGGCATTCTTCCCTGAAGTTCCTCCAGCCGCTGCCCTCTTCTGGCAATAAGCCATATTTCCTGGATTCCTCCCAATTGATCTCCTATCTGTATGGCAGCCTGCCGCCCCATTCCGGAGGATGCGCCTGTTATGACTGCAATTTTCATGAATAAGCCCTTCCTTTCTGTGATTGATTTGCCTTTCCATGCCTATGGCAATTCTGGAATCACTTTCACGATTCCTCTTTCTTTTCATAAACGATACCATATATCATTGCCAAAAACAACTCAATTTTTCCTGACAGACTGCTTCTGCCATACGCTTTAAGGTACAATCTGTTTAACTCCGTTTCTGTCAGCAAAAGTCGTCAGAACACATGATTGGCCCGTAAAACCCCAATAAGGACAACTGCTGCCAGTGCAATCACGCAGGCTAAAATAAACCGATCTAAAGCCTTGACAGAAATATCCGGCATACGGTCATAGATGCCTTCAAAAGCACTGCCTGACGGCGTTTTCTCCTGGCCTTCCGCATCCTGGCTGTCCGTATTTTGGCCTTCTGCGTCCTGGCCTGCAGCCCCTTTTTCCGGCCTGCGCCTTTCTGTCTCTGTCGGCCCGCCTTCCGGCCCAGTATCTTCTGGGGCTGTCTCTTCAATTTGTTTTTCTGTCAAAATAATTTCCCCCTTTCTTCTCCCTGCCGTTCTTTGGTCATCCTAAATATAATCAAAGATTCTGACAATATATTCCAAGCCCTTTCCCTCATGGACAGCCATGACAGCCTTGCATTGAATATATTGTCAGAATCTTACCTGTATCTTATTCCTTTATAATTATGTTTCTGTCCGCCGCTTTGATCAGCATAAGCGGTTATGGCAATGCTTTATGCTATTACTTCTTCTGCAGATACTTTCTCAAGTCAAGGGCAACTGCAACAACGATTACAAGACCCTGTGCAATGTATGTATAAGCCGGGTCAACGCGCAGGAACTGCAGACAGATCTTCAGGATCTCAAATACCAGTACGCCGACTAAAATACCGCCCACGCGGCCTACGCCGCCATTGGCTGAAACGCCGCCGATGGTACAGGCTGCAATGGCCTCCAGCTCATAGCCCATGCCTGTTGCTGTGGAAGCGCCTCCTGCCTTTGCGCCTACCAGGAATCCGGCCAGGGCATACATACATCCTGCCAGAACATAGATCCGAATCAAAGAGCCGCGCACGTTAACGCCTGCCACCTGAGCCGCATTCTCGTTGCCGCCGATGGCATACATATATTTGCCGTGGCGGGTCTTATTGTACAGGAACAGGAAATAGCCTCCTACGATGACAGCGAAAATCATCAAATAGGGAATAGGGCCTAAAGAGCCGCTGGCAACTGTCAGGTAGCTCTTCTTATAGCCGCCCATAGGCTGGTTGTTGGTAATCAGAGAACACAGGCCATAGATAATGGTCTGCATGCCCAAAGTAGCAATAAACGGCGGAACCTTCAGCATGGAGATCACGACGCCATTAACGGCGCCGAACGCACCCATGATGATCATTACGATTACCAGAGCCACCGGCCACGGAATATCCGGCATCCAGGAAAACATACGGGCAGAGTAATCAAGGCTCTGCAGCATCATGGCGGAAAGACATGCCGCCAGACCTACCGCACGTCCTGCGGAAAGATCCGTTCCTTTGGTAATCAGACATCCTGACACGCCGCATGCTATAATAAACCTGGGTGAAACATTTACCACCAGATTCTTAAAATTGGTTATAGTAAAGAAATTTTTTGTTGTACATCCGGTCAGAATGGCCAGAAGGACAATCAAGATTATAATCGCATTGTTGGACATGAATTTTTTCACATCAAAAGATCTCTCTGATTTTTCCATGATAATGTTCTCCCTCCTTATTCAAACTGGGTTGCCAGAGCCATAATATTCTCCTGGTTCGCCTTATCGCCGTCAATAAATCCAGTGACGCGGCCGTCACACATGACCATAATGCGATCTGACATGCCAATCAGTTCGCTCATCTCGGAAGAGATCATGATAATGCTCTTGCCCTGTTTTGCCATTTCGGCGATAATACAGTAAATCTCATATTTGGCGCCTACATCAATGCCTCGGGTAGGCTCATCCATAATAAAAATATCCGGATCATTGGCCAGCCAGCGGCTGATAAGCACTTTCTGCTGGTTGCCGCCGGAGAGAGATTGAATCTGCGTCTTGGATGACGGCGTCTTTATAGAAAGCTTTGCCACATTCTCCTGCACCAGATTTTCGATTTTAGCATCATCCAGCATAATGCCGCCAATAAGATACTGGTTCAGAGAAGCAATGGAGACATTATCTGCAATGGACAGCACGCCCAGAATCCCCGTGGCCCGGCGATCCTCAGTCAGCATGGCAATGCCGTTGTTAATGGCATCTTTGGGCTGGCTGATCTTAAGTTCCTGCCCTTTATACATAATCCGGCCGGCAGTGTGTGCACGGAGTCCGAACAATCCTTCCATCAGCTCTGTCCGCTGTGCCCCTACCAGACCTGCCACTCCCAGGATCTCTCCTTTTTTCAGCTGGAAAGATGCGTGACGGAAGCTTTTTGGATTGATGGAGGTAAAGTCTTCCACTTCAAACACCACTTCTCCCGGCGTGTTCTGACGCTCCGGATACAGTTCGGAAAGCTCCCTGCCTACCATCTTGGTAATAATAAAATCCGTAGTCAGTTCTTTGGCAGCCCAGGTACCGATATACTGGCCGTCTCTCATAATCGTGACTTCATCGCTGATACGAAGGATTTCATCCATCTTATGGCTGATATAGACAATGGAAACCCCCCTTGCCCTCAGTTCATCCACAATGGTAAACAGTGCCTCCACCTCCGCTGCTGTCAGGGAGGATGTAGGCTCATCCAGAATCAGCACTTTGCAGTCTGCGGAAACCGCTTTTGCGATTTCTACCAGCTGCATCTGAGATACGGAAAGGCTGCCCAGCCTGGCCTTCGGATCAAAGCCAAGGTGAACTTCCTCCAGAACTTTGGCCGCATCTTCATACATCTTATCATGGTCAATCACAGTCAGAGGTCCCATTTTTTTCGTGGGGTACCGGCCTACATAGATATTCTCGCCAATGCTTCTTTCGGGAATAGGCTGCAGTTCCTGGTGCACCATGGCAATGCCCCTGTTTAAGGCGTCCAGCGGTCCCTTGATCTGAACCTTTTCCCCCTCATAGATTACTTCGCCCTGATCCATGTGGTAGATACCAAACATGCACTTCATCAGGGTAGACTTTCCGGCTCCGTTCTCACCCATCAGGGCATGAACCGTACCGGGACGCAGATTCAGCTGCGCTCCGTCCAGCGCTTTAACGCCCGGAAATGTCTTTACGACATTGTGCATTTCCAAACGATACTCTGACAATTTGCTGACCCCCTTTATTATTTTATGTACTACTGGAGTACACTTCTGAGCATTCGCAAATCCTCAGCCGCCCTGTCTTTGGCAGCAGAAGCCCTGGAAATACCCATCTTTAATCCTGTTCCGGGTACTTGATCCCGGCTGCAGGCATTGTCAAACCTGTGTTTATGTCGCAGTCCCATATTAACCATGTGAAAATTCCGCCTACAGCCTGGCTTCCTGTGTCATGTCCTGTCAGGCAGAATTTATTGCCGGAGACAAAATCAAGAAGTGCGTGCGCCAATGCACACGCACTTCCGATGTTTTATGCTTTCACATGGCCATAAAGTCATGGTGACGCCGCAGTTTGGCGGTTATGGAAACCGCTCCGTTGAATTTACTGGAAATCAGCAGCATTCTCTGGAGTAACCTTTACATAGTCAACATAAATGGACTGCTCGCCTGCTGCATAGGTTTTTCCGCCCAGTAAAGCTTCCATAGCCTCTACCGCACCCTGTGCCTGTCCGTTGGCATCGTTAAGAACCGTACCAGTCATGTTGCCGTTAACAACCTCGTTAAGGGCTGCGTCAAGAGCGTCAACACCTACCAGATAGATGTCCTCATTTACCTTGCGGCCAGCTGCCTGAATTGCCTGCAGGGCGCCGATTGCCATATCGTCGTTGTTGCAGAAGATAACCTCGATGTCATTGCCGAACTTTGCAAGGTCGTTCTGCGCAATCTCCTGGCCCTTGTTACGATCCCAGTCGCCGCGCTGTAAGTCAAGCTCTTCCACTTCCATGCCTGCATCGGTTAAAGCCTTTACGGAGAATTCGGTACGGTACTGCGCATCCACGTTCTCCGGATCGCCCTGAATCATAATGTAGGAAACCTTGCCGTCGCCGTTAATGTCGCCCTTGTTGGCAGTGTCAAGAATCAGCTCGCCCTGCATGGTACCGGACTGACGTGCATCACATCCAACGTAAACCAGCTTCTCATATGCGCTCATCTGATCTGCAGTCGGCTCGCGGTTGATCAGTACGGTAGGAATGTCAGCATCTTTTACAGTTGCGATAATCTGATCTGCTGCAGAGGTCATAACCGGGTTAATGATCAGCGCATCAACGCCCTGAGCAATGAAGTTGTTAATCTGGTTGTTCTGCTCAGCCTGGTCGTTCTTGCCGTCCATAAAGGTAACCGTGTATCCCTTGCCTTCCAGAATCTCCTGAAGGGCATTCCGGTAAGTAGTCATAAACGCATCATCGAACTTATAAATGCAGACACCAATGTTGCCGCCTGCCCCGCCTGATGCCTCAGCCTGAGCTGCTGTCTCTTTCGCTGCCTCGGTGGCCGCATCCGCTTTCGTCTCTGCAGCCGTAGTCTCCTGTGCGGAATCGCCGCCGCACGCTGCCATGGAGAATACCATCATGGACGCCATTGCCAAAGCAGTTACTTTTCTTCTTAATTTCATAAGTGTAAATCCTCCCATCGTTCTGCTCACTTTGAGCTATTTTATCAGTTTTCGTCATGGAAATACCTGCTATTTTGTATACTATGACCACTGATGTCCTCTATTATAGGTGATTATTTGCCAACTTTCTATAAGATTTTCTTTGATTTTTTATTAATTTTCTTTTAGGAATCCTTCTTCAGAGACTATAATCTCCTGGGGCGCCCAGTAATAAGTCCCGTCTGTCAGAGTGTATTCCTCAGACGGCTCCTCCCCCATGGCACAGCTGGCAGCCAGTTCCAATATGGCTCCGGCATAGATTTCCTTATCTGCACACACGGTTCCCAAAAGCTTTCCGTTCTTTAAAGCCTCCAGCCCCGGAGTGGTGCCGTCAATTCCCACCACATTCATTCCCTCAATCCCTGCCCGGTTCAGGGCATCAATGGCGCCTAAAGCCATGTCATCATTGTTGCTGACCACCAGTTCTATGGTGTCCGGATATGCAAGGAGCCACTGTTCCATCAAAGCCGATGCCTGGCTTCTTTCCCAGTTGGCAATGCCTCCGGCAATTTTCTCAATAGGAACTTTGCCGTCCTTTAAAGTCTGAATGGACCATTCCGTACGGATCAAGGAATCCTGATGGCTGCTTTCCCCTTCCAGCAGCACATAGCTGACCACACCGTCCCCGTTTAAATCCACCGCTGACGGCTGCTTCCCATAAAGTTCTGCAACAATCCGTCCCTGGAGAACGGCTGTTTCCTTTGCATCCACGCCTACATAGTAAAGCTGATCCCACCGGTTCATATCTTCTTCTACTGGCTGACGGTTAAAAAATACCACCGGCACCTGGGCTGTCATGGCTTTATCAATAATAAGCGTTGCATCCATGCGGTCCACAGGATTGATGCACAACACGTCGCAGCCCAGAGATATGAAGCGCTCCGCCTGGTTATTTTGGGTATTCTGGCTTCCTTTAGCGTCCTGAATGTCCAGAATTACCTTGATTCCGCTTCTGCGTTCGTATTCCTTTGCCTTTTCTTCCAGCTGGCTCCGGATATTATTAATAAACGTATCATCGCCACGGTACAGGCTGATGCCGATACGGATAGACGTTTTCTGCTCCTCATTCTGGCTGCCCTGACAAGATGTCAGCGCCGCACACGCCCCAAGCATCAGCAGCATTTTTCTCCACATGGTTTCTCCTTCCTCCCCTGCCCCGAACCCTACTCAACAGGAAACAGCAGTTTTTCATACTCCGGTTTTCGCAAGTCTTCTTTTTCAATATAATAAGAGTCTGTCTGAAGCCGGTTCCGGCTTAAATCCCCCTCCAAAGCCCGCACTGCCATATCAACGCATAAATATCCGATGCTGTATTCGTCTGTAACGCAGATGCCTTGAATCATGCCCCGGTCCAGATAATTTAAAGCCGAAAGGGTGCTGCCCCGGCCATACAGCCCCAGGACAGCTCCCCTGTTCCCAAAGCTGCCCTCACCTATGCCGTCCCATGTCTGGGATTCCTTTTCCTCCAGCTGCGGCTCTCCTGTCTTTTTTTCTCCTGCTGCCGCCAGAAGATCCGGATTCTCCGCCAAAAACCCTGCTGTCTCTGTCAGAAGCTCCGGCGTCTCCGCCAAAATAACAATATGCTGCCCATTCCCGCTGTCAAGTCTTTCCGCCAGATGGCTGAACCCCTGGCCTGACTCCTGCCCCGTTGC
>CATLBO010000061.1 GCA_949879025.1 uncultured Hungatella sp.
AACGGCCAGTTTCCGGCCATTTTTGGTCTGCAGGTCAGGGGGAAGAGAGCTATGTAAATTGCTGCAGGGCCTGAAGGACAAAGGCAGCCTGCTCCAAACGGGCTTGCTGGTCAGGGGGTAGAAAACTTTTAATCTGCTCAATAGATGCAGGAATGGAACGGAGATTTGACGGATGGGCGCCTGCCTGAACACTGTCCGGGGCCGGGCCGGGATTGCCGGCTGTTTCTGATCCAGATGCTGGCGGAACACAAGCAGCATGGTAAGGAGGCAGCTCTGCAAAAGGCTGGTTCATTCCATAGACAGGAGGCTGGACACGGTCAGGGACAATCTCTGTAGGCGGAATGTCATCCATCATATCATTGGACGGGGCCTGGGCAGCTACGATATCAGGGTATTGCCCGCCCATGCGGGGACCTGAAAGAAAATTGCACAGCATGTCAATAAGATCCTGTTCCTGAGTATTGCCATAGGGCCTGATGGCTTTCATAATCTCCAAAGGGGAACCTTTTGTCCCGTCACTAGGAGAGCATATACCCATGGCTCCTACTTGCTCTTCCCGAAACAGGGAGACGGTCCGCTGAAGTTCTCTTAGCTTTACAAACAGGGACAGAAACCGCTGCTGGGTTACATTTACATAGGGAATGGCGGCTTTTACCATCTGCAGATGATGGTCGCCGATAAGATAGTCAAAGTCAGTAAGCTTCATGGTGGATTCATCAGTCATAATTGGCGGCTTTCCAAATCTCTTTGATGACAATGTATGAGGCGCTTATGGAAAATATTCCGCATATGATAACAATGGAAATAAAAATAGACGGAGGACATTATGTCGGAACGGCTGATTATAGATGGAAATGCAGTATATGAGGTAGATGAGGACTGCCTGCGGCAGCAGGAAGCTAGAAGAAGAGGACAGAGACGGGGAAGAGGGGACTGGCAGGTATGCCAGGAAAAGAAGGAGGAAAGCAAGACAAGGTAAAGGCGGGGAAAAATTCTCCGCAGTGAAAAGAGAAACAGCCGCCGGGAGAACCCAGGCGGCTGTTTTAGAGATACAGAAATTAGCAGCAGAAGCAGCTGTTGTTATTGCCGCCGCAGCAGCACAGAAGGAGAATGATCCAGATGAAGTCACATCCGAAGCCAATTCCGCAGGATGTATTGCAGCTGTTTCCGCCGCATCCACATCCGCATCCAAACCCGAATCCGCCTCCGCCGCAGCAGCATAAGAGAATCAGAATCCAGATGATGCTGTTTCCGCCATTGCCTCCCGTTGTACACTCACACCCGCAACCACAGTTTGTCGCTGCCAAATCACTCATATTGATTCCTCCAGAAATTTTCTTTACAATCTATCATATGAATGGGGGGTTGGCAAAGTTTCCATGAAAGCTGTCTGTGATCTCAGATTTTTAAAGGGCATTTAAAAAGACATGGGCGTATAAAAGGCTGCTTTCATATATACTGTCTTGTCACCGGCTTCTGTTGATGATATACTGGCAGCATGGATAAAATGTAAAAATAGTTAAATACGGCAGAGCATCAGAAAAGCAGATATTTTCTAAACTGCCGAAAAGGAGCCGCCTGATGGAATTAAACAAAGAAAACATAGCAAAAATAAGAAGCCTGATTGTATTTGCCGTAGCAGTGGTAGTGGCAGGGATCAATTATCAGAAACTGTTTTCCCTTCTAAGTAACTGTATTGCCATGGTTTCCCCATTTCTTTTAGGAGGAACCATTGCGTTTATTCTCAATGTGCCAATGCGTGCCATAGAAAGCTGCCTGCCTGAGAAAAGCGGAAAATTCAGACGTCCCATTAGCCTGATTATGGCTATAATTGCAGTGGCGGGAGTCTTGGCAATGGTGATTTTTGTAGTCGGTCCTGAACTGGTGGGAACGGTTATAGGACTGCAAAAAAGCATTCCTGTGTTTTTTGAGAAGATACAGGGGCAGGCAGAAACTTTGTTTTCCCGCTACCCGGAGATTGTGAAGTACATTTCCAATATTAATATGGACTGGGAACAGACAGGGAAAGAAATTATGGCATTTCTGTCCAGCGGCGCCGGAACTATGCTGGCATCCACATTCAATGCGGCTATGTCCATTGTAAGCGGAGTTACCAGCTTTTGTATCGGGTTTGTGTTTGCAATTTATATTTTACTGCAGAAAGAGATTCTGGCAAACCAGATGAAGCGGCTGTGCAGGGCATACCTGCCGGAGAAAGTGTACAAGACCATAATAAAGGTGGCTGTACTGACGGAAAAGACATTTTCTAATTTTCTTGCAGGGCAGTGTATGGAGGCGGTGATTCTGGGAACCATGTTTTTTGTGACCCTTACTATCCTGCGGATTCCCTATGCCCTGCTCATTGGAGTGCTTATTGCATTTACGGCGCTGATTCCCATATTCGGCGCTTTTGTGGGATGTGCCGTAGGCACGTTTCTGATTCTGATGGTAAACCCGGTGCAGGCACTGGTATTTTTGGCAGTGTTCCAGATTCTGCAGCAAATAGAGGGAAACCTGATTTATCCTCATGTGGTAGGCGGCTCCGTGGGACTGCCGTCTATCTGGGTTTTGGCGGCAGTGACTGTAGGCGGAAGCGCTATGGGAATTGTGGGAATGCTGGTGTTTATTCCCCTTTGTTCGGTAATGTATGCTCTTTTGCGGGAGGCGGTGTCTGCAAGGCTTGAGAGGAAGACGGTTCATGGCAGAGGGCAGAAGGCTTCCGGACAGGCTGAGAAGAATAAAAGGAAGGAGTGATCATCCTTTTGTAGTCATCTTTAATATCTTTTAAAAGGGCATAGGAAACCCGCAGGCCGCCTCTGCCTCTGCCAAGTTCAATATCAGGCTTGTTGCCTCCGTGGAAGTCAGAACCACCTGAAGGCAGCAGGCCTGTTTTCTGGGCTATAACCTGAAGCCTGGCGCTTTGAGGCTGATGGTGGGAAGAGTGGTAAACTTCCAATCCCCGCAGGCCAAGCTCTTTAAGCAGAAGAACCAGCTTTTCTGTTTCTTCATAACCTAAGCCGTACTGCATAGGATGAGCCAGACATGGCCAGACATGGCACCGGTTCATAAGTTCCATAACCTGCTTTGGGGTGACAGTTTCTTTGCGAGTACAGTAAGGCCCGCCATACTGCAGATATTTGTCAAAAGCTTTGGAAGGAGACGAGACATATCCTTTTTCTGCCAAAACTCTGGCGAAATGAGCCCTGGTAATAACAGTGTCCGGATTGCCGTGCATCAGATCTTCCATAGTAATGTTAAATCCGTCTTCCTGAAAGCGGCGAAGCATATTGTCGTTGCGCCGACACCGTATTTGGCGGAATTCATTAAGACCTTCCGTTAGCTGCCGATCTGTCTCATCTGCGAAAAACCCCAGAATATGAATCTCCGTTCCCTGGTAGATACAGGAAAGCTCCATACCTGGGATCAACTCCAGGGAGGAAGACTTGGCAGCCTGTTTCGCCCTGGCGATTCCGTCTACCGTGTCGTGGTCTGTAAGGGCTATGGCTTTCAGGCCAAGGAATGATGCGCAGACAACCACTTCTTCAGGTGTCAGAGTACCGTCAGAGGCAGTGGAATGGGTGTGTAAATCGACAAAATTCATAAATTTTCTCCCTTTTGAAATAGTTTGGTAACATTATAGTAACATGTCCTGGAAAATAAGTAAAATGGAAAAAAAGAGATTCCATTTTCCACAAAGTATGGTATACTACTTGTTGTAAAACTACATTATCATGTGAAACAGGTGAAAAGATGAACATAGACGATCGCTATAATAATCATAGAGTGCCAGGGGACAGAAGCTATTCTGCAGGCAGCAGGCCTGCAGGAGGCAGAACGTCAGGGCCGGGCACATCCAGAAGCTCTTTGGGACGCACGGCAGGGACAGGAACAGGCAGAAGCGCCGGAGGGCCTTCGGCAAGAAGCGGGACAGGCAGAACCACTGCCAGAAGCGGAGCCGGTACAAGGCAAACCCATGGAGGCTCTTCTTCCAGGCCTCCGGGAAGGCCGCCAGGTGCCAGACAGACACAGTCCCATTATTCGTCAGGAGGTCATGGAAGCAGAAGGGGACGAAGGAGGAGACATTCGCCGGATTACCGCATCATTGCCGTGGCAGGTGTGGTTTTGATATTGGCCATTGCCGCAGTGGCATACGGGATGCAGCACAGTAAAAAGACGGACGCAGATGCAAAGACCACAGAGGCAGTGACTAGTGAGCCTGAGACTGAGCTGGAGAAGACCGTGACTGTGGACGGAATCGAGATTACGGGAATGTCCAGGGATGAGGCCAGGGCGGAGATTCTGAAGAAGTATCCGTGGGGCATGGAAGTTACTTTTGAGGGTGATACGTACCAGGTGGCGAATCTGATGGAAGAGAAGGTGAACCTTCTTCTGGATGAAATTTACAGAGGAACCCCAAGAGAATCTTATACTTTAGACACTTCGGGTCTTGAGGAGGCGGTTAAGGCTCAGGCTGCTGCGGCAGCGGCAAAATGGGACAAGGCGGCGAAAAACGGTTCCATTTCCAAGTACGAGCCCTCCAACGATACGTTTGTGTTTGAGGGAGAGAGCACGGGGATTTCCGTCGATCAGGAGAAACTGGCCCAGGATATTGCGGCAGCTTTGAAGGCTAAAAAGTTTGATGCTGCCATTACGGCATCAGCCAGCCAGGTACAGCCGGAGATTTCCGTGGCCAGCGCCAAGGAGAAGTATAAAACCATAGGCACTTATACTACAAAAACTACGGCGAACAAAAAAAGGAATACTAATGTCCGGCTGGCCTGCGAGGCGCTTAACGGCACGATCGTGCAGCCGGGCCAGGAGATTTCCTTCAATGATACCGTAGGAGAGAGGACGGAAGCCAAGGGATATCAGGGTGCAGCCGCTTACAACAACGGGGAAGTGGTGCAGGAGATCGGAGGAGGCGTATGCCAGGTCAGCACTACTTTATATAATGCGGTTCTGAAAGCCGGGCTTAAGATTTCGGTACGCCGCTCTCATACGTTTGAGCCTTCTTATGTGACTCCGGGACAGGATGCCACCGTAAGCTGGGGCGGGCCGGATTTTAAATTTATCAACAATTCCAATACTGCCATAGGCATCCGTGCCAGATATGCGGATCAGACCTGTACGGTTTCGGTTTACGGGATTCCGATTCTTGAGGAGGGGGTTACCTACTCTCTGGACGCTACAAAGATAGCGGATCTAGATCCGCCGGCGCCTACTTATGAGGAAGACCAGACATTGCAGCCGGGAGAGGAAGTGCAGAAGTCGGCCGGTACAAGAGGAAGCCGCTGGGAAGTCAGACTGGTGGTTAAGAAAGGTGATGAGGTGATCAGCAAAGAGGTGGATCACACTACGACCTATAAGGGACATGCGCCTGTGGTGAAGAGGAATACTTCGGGAGTGGTGATTCCTGCGGAGGGAAGCACAGAATCTACGGCGGAAACGTCAGCCGTGGAAACTCAGCCGGAAGAGACCCAGGCCAGTCAGGAGTCGGCTCCCCAGGGACCGGGGCATACTACGGCACAGCCAGGGCCGGCAGAACCGACTGTGGAAACTACGACTGCAGGGCCTGCTAACGGGGTGATGGATAACGGGCCGGGGACGGGACCGGAGGATGTGCCGCCGGGACCTGTTCAGGAACCTGTAGCTCCGGGCGGACCGGATATGCCGGGAGCGATGCTGGCCCCGGTGGGGCCGTAGAGGCTGCTGGGAAGACGGCGGTTGGATAGGATAATGTAAAAAGGAGGCTGCTGCGGCGAGGGGAGAGATCGGCGCAGCGGCTTTTTGTTTGGGGAGGGTGTGCTTGCTTCGCATCGCATGAGGGAGGGTGTGCTCGCATCGCATGAGAAGAGGGGGATTGGCTGTGGCGACTCCGCAGTGCAGCTCGATTCCGCTGCGCTCCATCTCGCTCGCGGGCTTCGCCCTATGAAAAAAAGGGAAAGGGAATCTGCTTACGTGCCAGCACGACGCAGATTCCCTTTCCCTTTTTTTCGCACTGCTCATTGGTGGACGGACATTGTTTCCAAAATAATACGTGAAAATGCTAGATTTTACCTTTTCAAATTGATAAAAAATTGTTATAATACTAGACAGGTCAGTATGTATGCTTAATATGTACTTCACTGTGTAACATCAAAATTGTAGGAGGAAAATCAAATGGCAAGAAAAATGAAAACCATGGATGGTAATCAGGCGGCTGCTCATGCTTCGTATGCGTTTACGGAAGTGGCTGCTATGTATCCCATCACACCTTCTTCTGTTATGCCTGAGCATGTGGATGAGTGGGCGACAGAGGGGAGAAAGAATATTTTCGGACGTACGGTTCAGATCACGGAGATGCAGTCTGAGGCAGGTGCGGCAGGTGCGGTTCACGGCTCCTTGACGGCAGGTGCCCTTACGGCTACTTACACGGCTTCTCAGGGTCTGCTTCTGATGATTCCGAATCTTTATAAGATTGCCGGTGAGCAGCTGCCGGGCGTTATTAATGTATCTGCCCGTGCTCTGGCAAGCCATGCGCTGTCAATTTTCGGTGACCACTCCGATGTATATGCCTGCCGCCAGACCGGATGTGCCATGCTGTGCGAGTCAAGTGTGCAGGAGGTTATGGACTTGACCGCAGTAGCCCATCTGGCTGCCATTAAAGGCAAAGTTCCGTTTATTAACTTCTTTGACGGTTTCCGTACTTCCCATGAGATTCAGAAGATCGAGGCGTGGGATTATGAGGATCTGGCTGAGATGGCTGACTGGGATGCCATTGCCGAGTTCCGTAAACATGCCTTGAATCCTAATAATCCGTGCCAGAGAGGTTCTGCTCAGAATCCGGATATTTTCTTCCAGGCAAGAGAGGCCTGCAATCCTTACTATGACGCCCTTCCTGCCATTGTTCAGCAGTACATGGACAAGGTAAATGAGAAGGCCGGTACAGATTATAAGCTGTTTAACTACTATGGTGCTGCAGATGCAGAGCATGTGATTGTTGCCATGGGTTCCGTTAATGATACGATCGAAGAAACCATTGATTACATGGCAAAGACAAACGGCGCAAAGGTTGGCGTGGTGAAAGTGCGCCTATATCGTCCATTCAGCGCTGAGGCTCTGATTGAGGCGATTCCTGATACAGTTAAGAAGATTTCTGTTCTGGACAGAACGAAAGAGCCAGGTTCTCTGGGCGAGCCGCTGTACCTGGATGTTGTTGCAGCTCTTAAGGGCAGCAAGTTTGACAGCGTTGAGATCGTATCCGGGCGTTACGGACTTGGTTCCAAGGATACTACTCCGGCTCAGATCGTGGCTGTTTACGAGAATAATGAGAAGAAGAGATTTACCATTGGCATTGAGGATGATGTGACCCATCTGTCCCTGAAGCTTGGCGCTCCTCTTGTAACTACTCCTGAAGGAACTACAAACTGTAAGTTCTGGGGCCTCGGCGCTGACGGTACAGTAGGCGCTAACAAGAACTCCATTAAGATCATTGGCGACAATACAGACATGTACGCTCAGGCTTACTTTGATTATGACTCTAAGAAATCCGGCGGCGTTACCATGTCCCATCTGCGTTTCGGCCATAAGAAGATTAAATCTACCTACCTGATCCATAAGGCTGACTTTGTGGCCTGCCACAATCCGGCTTATGTAAGAAAATATAATATGGTTCAGGAGCTGGTTGACGGCGGTACATTCCTGCTGAACTGCTCCTGGAATGCAGAAGAGCTGGAAAACCATCTTCCGGGCCAGATGAAGAAATTCATCGCTGACCACAATATTAACCTGTATACCATTGACGGCGTTAAGATCGGTATTGAAACCGGCATGGGCCCCACACGTATTAACACGATCCTTCAGTCCGCATTCTTTAAGCTGACAGGCATTATCCCGGAGGAGAAAGCCATTGAGCTGATGAAGGATGCCGCACAGAAGACTTATGGCCGCAAAGGCGAGGACGTGGTTAAGAAGAACTGGGCAGCTATTGACGCAGGCGCAGAAGGCGTTGTGAAGGTAGAGGTTCCTGCCAGCTGGAAAGACTGCGACGACGAAGGCCTTGACTATAAAGTAGTTACCGACGGAAGAAAAGATGTTATTGACTTTGTAAATAACGTACAGACCAAGGTAAGCGCTCAGGAAGGAAATACCCTGCCTGTATCCGCATTTAATGATTATGTGGATGGTTCCACGCCATCAGGTTCTGCAGCTTATGAGAAGAGAGGCATTGCGGTTAATGTTCCGGTTTGGAATCCGGACAACTGTATTCAGTGTAACTTCTGTTCCTATGTATGTCCTCATGCTGTTATCCGTCCGGTTGCCATGACCGAGGATGAGGCTGCAAAGGCGCCAGAAGGAACAAAGACTCTGGCTATGACAGGTATGCCTCAGTATAAATTTACCGTTTCCATTTCTTCCCTTGACTGTACAGGATGCGGTTCCTGTGCCAACGTATGTCCGGGCAAGAAAGGTGAGAAGGCCCTTGTTATGGACAAGCTGGCGGATCATCTGGATCAGCAGCAGATCTTTGATTATGGCTGCACCGTTCCTGTGAAGACAGATGTTGTGGAGAAATTCAAAGAGACTACTGTAAAGGGCAGCCAGTTTAAGCAGCCTCTCCTTGAGTTCTCAGGCGCATGTGCAGGCTGCGGCGAGACTCCTTATGCAAAACTGATTACCCAGCTGTTCGGCGACAGAATGTATATTGCCAATGCCACAGGATGTTCCTCCATCTGGGGCAACTCTTCACCTTCCACTCCTTACACGGTAAATGTTAGGGGGCAGGGGCCGGCATGGGATAACTCCCTGTTCGAGGACAACGCAGAGTTCGGCTTTGGAATGCTTCTGGCTCAGAATGCCATCCGCGATGAGCTGAAGGAGAAGGTTGAGATGGTGGCTGCTGACGACAGAGCCAGCGATGAAGTGAAAGCTGCCTGCAAGGAATGGCTGGACAGCTTTGGCGTAGGCGCTGTAAACGGCACGGCTACGGATAAACTGGTTGCTGCTCTGGACGGCATCGATTGTCCTACATGCAAATATATTGTTGCAAATAAGAATTACCTTGCCAAGAAGTCTCAGTGGATCTTCGGCGGCGACGGATGGGCATACGACATCGGATTCGGCGGCGTTGACCATGTTTTGGCAAGCGGCAAAGATATTAATATCATGGTATTTGATACCGAGGTTTACTCCAATACCGGCGGACAGTCCTCCAAGGCTACAAAGACCGGCGCTGTTGCACAGTTTGCTGCAGGTGGAAAAGAGACCAAGAAGAAAGATCTGGCAAGCATCGCCATGTCCTACGGCTATGTATATGTAGCCCAGATTTCCATGGGCGCTGATATGGCTCAGACCGTTAAGGCCATTGCCGAGGCAGAGGCTTATCCGGGTCCGTCCTTGATTCTGGCTTATGCTCCATGTATTAACCATGGCATTAAGAAAGGCATGAGCAAGGCTCAGACCGAGGAGAAGCTGGCAGTTGAGACTGGTTACTGGAATAACTTCCGTTACAATCCGGCTGCTGAGAACAAGTTTACTTTAGACAGCAAGGCTCCGAAGATGGAAGGATATCAGGACTTCCTTAAGGGCGAAGTGCGTTATGCTTCCCTGGCTATGAAGAACCCGGAGAGGGCAGCTAAACTGTTTGCTAAGAACGAGGCAGAGGCTAAGGAGAGATATGAGTATCTGTCCAAGCTGATTGCTCTGTACGGAAATGAATAATTTTAAGTACTGATGATTGCCAGACCCATCAGCCTTTTCAGAGGCTGATGGGTCTTTGGCATGCCATGGCTGGAGGGCAGGGAAGCCTTCCGTGAATCTGCAATTTATGATTGACGGGAGGGTTTTTTTATGTTATAACTGTATTAATCTAATTAATACAGTAGAAACACTGTTATATGGAAAGGAGGTTCGGCTTTTGATAATTCTGGATTACAGAGACAGGCGGCCTATTTATGAACAGATTGTGGAGCGGTTTCAGGAGCTGATGATGTCGGGGGTCATGGAGCAGGATACGCAGCTTCCGTCAGTCAGGAGCCTGGCTATGGATCTGTCAATTAACCCCAATACGATTCAGAGGGCTTATGCGGAACTGGAGAGGAAAGGATATATTTATTCAGTAAAGGGGAAAGGAAGTTTTGTGGCGGATAATGGTGCGCTGAAAGACAGCAAACGAGAGGCAGTTCTTAAGAAACAGGAGAAGACGGCTCTGGAAGCCCTGGGACTGGGGGTGGAAAGGGAAAGGCTGCGGGATATTATTGACAAGGTTTATGGCAGGGGAGGGAAAAACGATGATTGAGACGAAAAACCTGACAAAGCGGTTTGGTGACATCGTGGCGGTGGATCACGTTGACGCCGCTATAAAGGACGGCAGCGTCTTTGGGCTTATCGGAACCAACGGGGCAGGGAAAAGCACCTTTCTGCGGATGCTTTGCGGTATTTTAAAGCCAGATGAAGGCCAGGTATCCATTGACGGAAAAGAAGTGTTTGAGAATATCCAGGTAAAGTCCAGATTTTTTTACATTTCTGACGACCAGTATTTTTTTAACAACGCAACCCCAAGGGAGATGATGGATTTTTACCGGACTGTGTATCCCAGGTTTGACAAGAACCGGTTTGGCCATCTTATGAAAAGCTTCGAACTGAATGAAAACAGGAAAATCAACACATTTTCCAAGGGCATGAAAAAGCAGGTGTCTGTGATCTGCGGCGTATGTGCAGGGACAGATTATCTGTTCTGCGACGAGACCTTTGACGGCCTGGACCCGGTTATGCGTCAGACTGTGAAAAGCATTTTTGTCGGGGACATGGAGGAAAGAAACCTGACTCCCATTATCGCCTCCCATAACTTAAGGGAGCTGGAAGATATTTGCGATCATGTAGGCCTTCTTCATAAAGGAGGCATCCTTTTGTCAAAGGATCTGGAGGACATGAAGCTGAATATCCATAAGATACAGTGTGTCCTTCTTCCGGGGACCGAACCAGAGGACATGAAAGAGCTGGAGATTATGAAGATTGAGCGCAGAGGCAGCCTCTGCACGCTGACAGTAAGGGGAAACCGGAAAGAAATAGAGGCAAAGATAGAGGCCTACAAGCCGGTATTTGCAGAGATTATTCCTCTTACTCTGGAAGAAATATTTATCAGTGAAACGGAGGTGGCAGGTTATGACATCAAAAAGCTTGTGCTTTAAGCTTATGAAAGAGGATTTAAAGCGCCGGGTATGGACCATTGCGCTGACTGCGCTTGGCCTTACCTTTACCCTTCTGGTACCGGTGGCTTTGAAAAGCAGTTCGTATCTGGACATGATCAGAAAGTATGCGGACGGGTATCAAAAGGAACGGGCAGCAGAGGAATTGATAAATATGGTAGGAATCAACGGGCTGGTAATAGCATGCCTGCTGACAGCGGCTGTAGTGTGGGCGGTGTCAGGATTCCGTTACATTCACAACAGCAGACAGGTGGACTTTTACCACAGCATTCCAGTAAAGCGGCATCAATTATTTTTAGCTTCTTATTTTAATGGTATCGGAGTTCCTATGGTTATTTATCTGATAATCCAGGTTCTGTCTGTAGCATTGGTTTTCAGGACCGGTATCGGAGGCCGTCTTCTTGGCAGTACATGGTGGAAAATATTTCTTGTGAACCTGATATACTACAGCATGATATACACTACCATGATAATTGCCATGATGATGACCGGAAATATGGTTGTAGCTCTTCTGGGAATGGCAGTGTTCTGCAGCTATGGTCCTGCAGTGATGCTGTTGGCAATGCTTTATAAATCGTTCTGGTTCCATACCTATTATGAGACAGAGGCTCAGATTATGGCATTGAGAAGAGCTGTTAAGAATACATCGCCATTTGCTAACTATATGTTTGCCCTTGGGGATTATTCCAGCGGCAGTCTGGGGGTTAGAAGAATGGCAGGAGCTGTTGTGGTGACCGGGATTTTGGCGGCTATTGCCTATGCTTTGTATCATATCCGGCCTTCAGAGGCAGCAGGAAAGGCTATGGCCTTTAAAAAGACGGAAAGTCCTATTAAACATCTCATTGCCCTTCCCGTAGGCGTGGTG
This sequence comes from uncultured Hungatella sp., assembly GCA_949879025.1. Lineage (GTDB taxonomy): Bacteria > Bacillota > Clostridia > Lachnospirales > Lachnospiraceae > UBA3402. The sequence goes on from CATLBO010000061.1 coordinate 12,052, forward strand.
TTCGGAATATTTTTCTACGGGCTGAGAAGCACCGTACCGTGGGCCGTGTTCGGGGTTTTGTGCGGAACAGGTCTTACATGCTGCATTATGGAGATTATCTATCATTTTGATTTTCGGAGATTATTTGCCAACTGGGTGCATTTGGCAGCCTGCTTCGCTATTTCTCTGCTTCTGGTTCTGGCAGGGATGTATGACTGGTATGGATACGATTCCTGGCTTCCGGATGGAGGAAGCGTAACATCTGCGGCAGTAATATTCCACTATGATGACGACTGGGTTACTTATGGAGATGTTGAGATAAAAAACGATTATGCCGGCAGGAAAATGGCCACATGGAATTATGAAAGCCAGGCAGACTATGGACTTGAACACATGAACCTGACAGATATTTATACAGTTATGGAATTTGGAAAGAAGGGAGTGGAAGCAGACAAAAGGGTGCGCAGCCAGAAGGAAGATGTATGGACATCTGGTGAAAGATGCACCATTGAGTACAGGCTTAGCAGCGGAAAAAGCGTATACAGACAGTATTACATTCCTTCTGAGGACATGAAGCCTTTAAAGACAGCTGTTTATGACAGCAGGGAATACAAAAAGGGGATATATCCTCTTTTAGAGCAGACCAGTTCGGATGTGGCCAGTGTGTGGTATCAGCAGTACAACAGAAAGGAATCGCTGGATCTGACGGCAGAGGAGACAGCCCATTTGCTGGCGGTATATCAGAAAGAGCTGGAGGAACTTTCCATGGCGGTAAGGGAGAAGGAGCTTCCCATAGGGACGATACAGTTCAGAACCAGGGAATTGGAGGAAGGTATTGCTGCTAATAAGGAGAATAACAATAACTATGGCTATACCCTGGAAGACAGATGTTATTATCCGGTGTACCCGTCATTTACAAGGACACTGGAAGACCTAGAACATGCAGGAATCCAATTAGTCAAGCTGGATACAGAAACAGTAAATGACATTATGATTCTTTACTACTGGGACCCCGATGAAGTGTATGGACAGGACGACGAATTTTGGAATAGTAAATGGTCAGGAGATTCTGAATACAGCCATACTGAGGTTTATCAGAAAAAGGAAGATTTGGAAAGCCTTATACCTGCACTGGTGTTCAAGGATTATTATAACATGAATTCCTACTATGAGATGAAATGGCCAGACAACGCAGAAGTATACGTAACGGCTGATTTTGATGTTACCAGCACTTACGATGACAGAGATGGCAGGTCTGCAGGATTTCAGATTAACATGAATAAGCTTTCAAAAGAAGAGATAGAAAAGTTCGGACTGGCAAAAGTCCCAAATTAGGATTGACATTATGCTTGGGACAGGATAAGATTATTCTATAGCTATTACGGTTAAAGCAGTCGAATATTCTGTAGGAGGGATTGTCCATGGCATTTTTTGAAGATTTAAGCAAAACCTTAAGCGACAAGGGAAAGGAAGCGGCACAGAAGGCAAAGGAGGCTGCAGGCGTGCTGCAGATGAAGGCGCAGATTGCTTCGGAAAAGAGCAAGCTAAAAGAACTGTATGGGGCAGTAGGCGTTCTCTATTACAAAAAGCACTGGGATGACGAGGACACGGAGTTCGGTGATTTGTTCCGGGAGATCGGCAATGTGCTGACCAATGTGGCCGCCATGGAAGAGAAAGTCCAGAAGATGGAAGGCGCTCATGTGTGCCCAAACTGCAAAAAGGTGATGAAGAAGGATGCCTTGTTCTGCAGCCACTGCGGAGCAGCTCTTAAGACAGAAGAAGAGACATGCGAGGATGATACGGAAGAGGATTTTTGGGAGGATGACGAGACAGCAGAGACGGCAGCCATGGAGACAGTGACGGAATCAGAGACAGAGTCTGCACCAAAAGAGGAAAAAGACCAGTAGGCAGGAAGGCATGCAGGACGCCGGGATTTTGAGAAGCAGCTGCTGCAAAGCAGTCCTTGCAAAAGAACGAATTTGCCTGGTGGACGGCATTTTGGCAGAAACAGATGCCGTCCCGGGAAAATCAGGATAAAAGACATAAGAAAAGATTCTGAAAAAAGAACAGCGGCCCAGGAAAGGAGTTCATCCTGGACTGCTGCTTTTTTATTGTAAAAATACCGCCGCCGAACAGGAGGCATGAATTCACGTATGCCAAATGGGCCCGCCGGACTTTCATGTGCGGCGGTGTGCCCGCAGCCGTGCGGACAGTATACAAATGCAAGGAAGGTTTGCTCTAAGGCCGGATTACTTTTCTGATTCTTCCTTGGCCAGGCTCTGCATATACTGATGCATGGATTCTGCCACCACTTTGCTGTGGGCTACGGCCTCCACCACGGTTCTGGCTCCGTTGACCACATCGCCGGAGGCAAAGATGCCGGGACGGGTGGTATGACCGGTTTCATCGGCCATCAGAAGCCCCCGTTCATTGGCCTGAAGGCCTTCGGTGGTATTGACGATTCGGTTCTGAGGCCCCTGGCTGATGGAGATGATAATGCTGTCAGCAAGGTAAAGCTTCTGGGAATCTGGGATGTCAGAAAAGGTTCCGTCTTCATGTTCCAAAATATCTTTGAAAATTACGCCTTCATCAGTAATTTCAACAGGAGCTTTGTTGTACTCAAATTTTACGCCTTCCAACTGGGCATAGCTGAATTCGTGATGGCTGGCAGCAGCTTTTTTTGTAATGGAAAAGCAGGTCAGATCCTGGACGCCCTGGCGGATGGCGGTTCGGGCTACATCCATGGCCGCATTCCCGGCTCCTATGACAATTACCTGCTGTCCCAGGCGATAGCTGTCCGGATTGTTCAGGTAATTAATGCCGAAGTGTACATGGCCTAAGGTTTCTCCTTTTATATGCAGGGCATTAGGCTTCCATACGCCGGTTCCCACGAAGATGGCTTTATATCCGTCCCGGAATAAATCGTCGATTCCAATGGCGCCGCCGATGTGGGTATTGGGGCGGAACTTAATGCCTTTTAAGTCCAGATGGCGGTATTTAATGTCGTCCAGGACAGACTTTGGCAGACGGAACTGGGGAATGCCGTATCGCAGTACGCCGCCGATTTTGTCCTTGCCTTCAAAAATGGTTACATCATAGCCGTATCTTGCCAAAATGATAGCTATGGTAATACCTGCCGGGCCAGAGCCGATAATAGCAGCCTTGATGCCATTGGAGGCTGCAGGCCCTTTTGTCATTTTGTTGGCGTAAGTGGTGGAGATGTAGTTTTCAATGGTAGAGAAATGAACCGGAGCACCTTTTTTTCCAAGGACGCAATGTCCCTCGCACTGGTTTTCGTGGTTGCATACAAGGCTGCATACGGTTGTCAGCGGGTTGTTTTCAAAAAGGATCTTTCCAGCTTCGTCTAGCTTATTGTCCTTTAAAAGCCGGATAATATCTGGAATGGGAGTACTTATTGGGCAGCCTTTCTGACACTGGGGGACTTTGCAGCCAAGGCAGCGATTCGCTTCATCCATAACATGTAACGCCATAGTTTGTAAACCTTCCTTTCAATTCAATTGATAAAAATGTAAGCGCTTTCTTCTGGGTTTTGAATAGTTTAACACATTATGAAAGGGAATTCTACGGGTGGATATGTACTTTTTGAAATACAGGTATGATTCTTATAACTTCAAATTATGACATGTATTCCTTTTACATAGTTGACAAATCCCATTCCCATTGATAAGATTAGAGGAAACGTGTAACTGCTTCAAAGGTATGGAAGCCGTTATGGAAACACATAAAAGAAAGCAGGAATTGTATGGACAGAATAGTATTGTCATTGCTGGTAGATAATACTGCCGGCGTTTTGAGCCGAGTGGCAGGCCTGTTCAGCCGCAGAGGCTATAATATTGAAAGCCTGACAGTGGGAGTGACGGCAGATGAGCGGTATTCCCGCATGACAGTAGTTTCCACAGGGGATCAGGAGATTCTGGAACAGATTGAAAAGCAGCTTAGGAAACTTGAGGATGTAAGGGACATAAAGGAATTAAAGCCTGGACGCTCGGTGTACAGAGAGCTGATTATGGTGAAGGTAAAGGCCAATGCAAGCCAGCGCCAGGCAATCAGCGCTATTTCCGATATTTTCCGGGCCACGATTGTGGATGTGGGCAAGGATTCCCTGACAGTCATGCTAACAGGGGATCAGTCAAAATTAGATGCCCTTATTAATCTTTTAGAAGATTATGAGATTTTGGAACTTGCCAGGACAGGCCTTACTGGGCTTTCCAGAGGATCGGAAGACGTGCGGTACCTGCCATAAGCAGACAGTGCGGGATAAACTTTCCAGGCAGGATTATAAAGGGAAATGGGACTGACGGGATATGCTGAAAGTATCTGCCGGCTTTGGGACAGGCTTCCGGTTCGGAAGATGCTTTTAAACATAGGCGGGGACATTGGTTCTCCAAGGCGTGTCTGTGGAAGAATTGCTTTTTGACACGTTTGAAGCAAAACAGGGAAATTCAGGAGGGAAAAGTTACTATGGCAAGAATTTATTATCAGGAAGACTGTAATTTATCTATGCTGGAAGGAAAGACCATTGCGGTTATCGGATATGGCAGCCAGGGCCATGCTCATGCTCTCAATGCGAAGGAGTCTGGATGCAATGTGATTATCGGCCTTTATGAAGGAAGCAAATCCTGGGCAAAGGCAGAAGCCCAGGGATTCCAGGTATACACGGCAGCAGAAGCAGCCAAAAAGGCAGATATTATCATGATCCTGATCAATGACGAACTGCAGGCGGATATGTACAAGAAGGATATTGAACCCAATCTGGAGGCCGGCAACATGTTGATGTTTGCCCATGGATTTAACATTCATTTCGGCTGCATCAAACCGCCTAAGGATGTGGATGTTACAATGATTGCGCCTAAGGGGCCAGGGCATACGGTTCGCTCCGAGTACCAGGAGGGCAAAGGCGTTCCCTGCCTGGTGGCTGTGGAGCAGGATGCCACAGGAAAGGCTCTGGATATGGCTTTGGCTTATGCGCTGGCTATCGGCGGCGCAAGGGCAGGCGTTTTGGAGACTACATTCCGCACAGAGACAGAGACTGATCTGTTCGGCGAGCAGGCGGTGCTTTGCGGCGGCGTGTGCGCTTTAATGCAGGCAGGCTTTGAGACTCTGGTGGAGGCAGGATATGATCCGAGAAATGCATATTTTGAGTGCATTCATGAGATGAAGCTGATTGTAGATCTGATCTATCAGTCCGGATTTGCAGGCATGCGGTATTCCATCTCCAATACGGCTGAGTATGGTGATTATGTAACTGGTCCCAAGTTGATCACAGAGGAGACCAAGAAAACTATGAAGAAAATCCTGGCTGACATCCAGGACGGAACATTTGCCAAGGAATTCCTGCTTGACATGTCTCCGGCAGGACGTCAGGTTCACTTCCAAGCCATGAGAAAGCTGGCTGCAGAACATCCGGCTGAGAAAATCGGCCAGGAGATCAGAAAACTGTACAGCTGGAATAATGAGAATGACAAACTGATTAACAATTAAGGAAAGCAGCTGATTAAAAAGGAAAATAAGCCTGCATGCGCCCGGTGCGGACACACCACTGTATATAAAAGTCCGGCGGGCGCATTTGGCATCCCTGAATTCATGCCGCCTAACGGGCGGCGGACTTTTAAAAGCAAACCTGCATGCGCCCGGTAGCGGATGCGCCACCACACATGAAAGTCTGACGGGTGCATTTAGCATCCCTGAATTCATGCCGCCTAATGGGCGGCGGGACCTTTAAGGCAAAGAGAAAGCAGCACCTAAGTCTGAAATGGGCTTTGGCGCTGCCTTTTTATTTGGAAATTATCTGAATCATGTCGTCTGTCCAGGTGATTCCATTGAGTTATTATCCAATTATGGTCACGGAAATCAGGAGAAGGTAAGATAAAAAAGATGTGACCATAAAAAGCATGTTCCGACGCTGAAGCAGATGCATGAAGGCTTACGGAATTGCTTTACAAAAGATAAGGAGGAAACCATGGCAACGATATACGGATATGCCCGGGTCAGCACAAAAGAGCAGAGGGAGGACAGGCAGCTTATGGCGTTTTCCGGAATGCAGCTTCCGGAGGGAAATATTTATGTGGACAAGCAGTCAGGAAAAGACTTTGAGCGTCCAATGTATAAGCGGATGGTGAGAAAAATGAAGGAAGATGATCTGCTTTACATAAAAAGCATTGACAGGCTTGGCCGGAATTATGAGGAAATTCTGGAACAGTGGAGACTGCTTACCAAGGAGAAAAAAGTGGACATTGTGGTATTGGATATGCCTCTTTTAGATACCCGAAGAGGAAAAGACCTGATGGGTACATTTTTAAGCGATGTGGTTCTGCAGATTTTGTCCTTTGTGGCGGAAAATGAGCGGAAAAATATTAGAGACAGGCAGAAGGAAGGGATTGAAGCTGCAAAGATGAGAGGAGTCCGGTTTGGGAGGCCGGAAAGCCCGCTGCCGGATAATTTCGAGCAGCTGAGCAGCAGATGGCTGTCTGGGGAAATATCCGGAAAAAGGGCAGCGGAAATGTGCGGGATGCCTCTTACCACATTTCGCAGAAGAAGCGCCAAACAGGTGGAAAGCTGAAAAGACTGGCCGTAAGGGCCGGTCTTTTTAAGGTCTGGGCACTTTATTCCGGGAGTTACATAATATAGGGTAAAGGAGGTATGCTATGAAGACAAAGCTGGAAGTCAGAAACCTCTGCTATTCGTATCATACGTTAGAGGGAGAGACACAGGCCCTTTTGAATATATCTTTTGATGTAAGGGACGGGGAATTTTTTGCCGTCGTAGGCCCGTCAGGATGTGGGAAATCCACACTGCTATCTCTCTTGTGCGGCATCATTGGGCCAGAAGAAGGAAGCATACTGGTGGACGGAATACCCCGGCAGGAAAGTCATGCTGCCATTGGCTATATGCTGCAGAGAGATCATCTTTTTGAGTGGCGCAGCATCCTTTCTAATGTTGCGCTGGGATTGGAGATCCAGAACCGGTATGATGAGGAGGCTAAGAAGGAGCTTTTAAAAATGTTGGACACTTACGGCCTGTCACGGTTTCAGAATGCCAGACCAGGACAGCTGTCAGGAGGAATGCGGCAGAGGGCGGCTCTTATCCGGACCCTTGCCTTAAAGCCGGATATACTGCTTCTGGATGAACCGTTTTCTGCCCTGGATTACCAAACCAGGCTGGAAGTGTGCGATGATATCAGCACCATTATCCGAACCCAAAACAAAACGGCTGTTTTGATTACCCATGATCTTTCGGAGGCCATTTCTGTGGCAGACAGGGTTCTTGTTTTAAGCAGCAGGCCGGCCAGAGTAAAAAGCATTATGGAAGTCTCCTTTGGCCCGGAATTTGACAGGCCGCTGGCCAGGCGCAATGCTCCAGAGTTTTCTGCCTACTTTAATGAATTGTGGAAAGAATTAAAAACAGATGAATAGAGGAGGCTGCAGCGGTTTGGAGGAGTATTTCCTGGAAACAGGAATACAAAAATGAAACTAACATATAGGAAGCAACAGGGAAAGGGGGAAGACCAATGGATGGACTTTCCATGTCTCAGCAGGAATTTCTTGCAAAGGAGAAACTGCATAAAAAACAGGTAAGCATCTGCCGGGTAATGATTCTAGTACTTTTGCTGGCATTGTGGGAGCTGTGCGCCCGGCTTCATATTATTGATTCATTTATTTTCAGTTCCCCTGTAAGAATCTGGAATTGCTTTTTGGAAATGGCAGGGGACGGAAGCATTTTTCTCCATATTGGCGTGACGCTTTTTGAAACGCTGGTCAGCTTTTTTCTGGTGATTGCAGCAGGGGTACTGGCTGCCATTGCTTTGTGGGGAAGCCGCAGCCTTTCAGAGATCCTGGAGCCTTATCTGGTCATGCTGAACAGCCTGCCAAAGTCTGCGCTGGCGCCTCTCCTGATTGTGTGGATGGGAAATAACATGCGCACCATTATTGTGGCAGCAGTGTCTGTAGCCGTATTCGGTTCCATACTGACCCTTCACACAGGATTTATGCAGACAGATCCGGATAAGATCCGGCTGATCCAGTCTCTGGGAGGGACAAAGAGGGATGTACTGACAAAAGTGCTGATACCCTCCTCAGTCCCTCTGATCATCAGCAATATGAAGGTAAATGTGGGACTGTGTCTGGTAGGAGTGATTATCGGGGAATTTCTCTCTGCCAAAGCAGGACTTGGATATCTGATTATTTATGCTTCTCAGGTATTTCCCTGTGAGTACATACTGACAGAAACACACAGGGCATTTAAAGGAAGCGGAAGCATACTGCCGCCAAAACACCCATGATAACGGCTACTGCGGTTCCCAGCAGGATTTTTCCTGTATTTCCAGACATGCCTATTCTATGAAACCCTGCGCCTGCCAGAAAACCCCAGGGGCTGTAAGCATTGATCCCTGGCAAATTAGAGGGACTCTGCCGGCTTCCTATGGCAAATAAAAAATTCTGCCAGTCCTTTTGAAGAATAGGAATTCCCATGGCAAATTCTTTTTCCGGGCTTAGATTTTTAAGCAGCGCCCGGAAAAATCCGGATTCTTTGGAATACTGAGGAGATTTTTCCCAGACAGATGCTTTCTGCTTTTCCCGAAACTGCTGGTACGCATAATTTTGCCCGTCCTGAATAGCCTTCTGGGGATCTTTTGTCTGCTTATAAGCAGCAAGAGTGTGGTAATAGATCTGGGAAGCTCCTTTCTGGTTCACGTATTGGCGGATGATCTTTTCAATAGCATTCTCAAGGGGAAAGGCGAAAAAACCGGAATCCTGGCTTTTTTCAGCGTAAACCTGTCCTTTGATGGACATAACAGCAGCCAG
>CATLBO010000062.1 GCA_949879025.1 uncultured Hungatella sp.
GGTATTGAAGGACAACTCCCTGCTCGTTTTCTTCCATAGCCTGCAGGTTGGTCATCGCATCATTTCGCTCCGCCTCCATAGCCGCCTTCTCTTCCTCCAGGGCGCTGAGTGCAAGGCTTTTTTGATTTACCTGTTCCAGCACCTTTGTCATCTCCTCGTTGTGCAGATGATTTAGCTGCCGCTCCATAGCAGGCATCACCAAAAACCAGATAACCGCAGCTCCCAAAGCCAGCCCCACCATAATATTAATAATCGTGATCCAGCCGGTAGTTTCCTTATATGTGGGCGGCAGAATAATGTCATCATCCTGCATCTGCCGATGGGAAAATGCATTGTTCAGCTTTTTCCGCTCCACCTCCGCTCTGCCTGTGTGCGCTTTGGCAATGGACATATACCAAAGAGCTTTAGGATGGCTTTTGTCAATCTGCAGTACCTTATACAGAGACTTTCCAGCCTTCGTATAATCTCCCCGCCTCATATACAGAATCGCCAGCACCAAATGCGCCTTCACAAAATGGGGATTCATTTCCACCACCCGGTTCAGCTGTAAAATAGCCAAGTCATCATTGCCCGCCTTTGCCAGGGACAGGGATTGATTGTACTTTCTGATATTCTGGCTCTCCGCATCCAGACGGCCAAGTTTCCCCTGTATCCTGCGGATATACTCCTCCGCCCGGTTATCTGCAGGCTGCAGGTTCAGGCTGATGATCCACTGCACCAGGCTTTCCGCCGTCTCTCCCATCTCATAATAGATCAGCCCCAGAAGATTTCTGGCCTCTGTCTGATATTTATGAAAATGGAGGCTCTTCTTAAGACATTCCGCCGCTCCTGACAAATCCCGTATTTTCGCCTTCTCAAGTCCCTGGTTGTAGTAACCGTTGGCTATGCGCCGGCACCTATTTGCATAATCCATAAACTACTCTTTTCTCTCTTTAATCAATTCCATCATTATGTCTGTCATGTCTGTCAGGTCACTTTTTACAATGGCATCCTCTATGGCCTCAATCTCCAAACTGGGCTTATAGTAACTTAATTCTTCATCAAAATCAATCATATGGTTCACGTTCCTCTTTATACTGTACTTTGAAAAGTATGGTTGGAAAAATCATTCCCAAGCAGCAGCGCCTTTATCTCTCCCACTAAATACAGGGAGCCGACGCAGAATGCCAATCCATCGCCCCTTTTCTGCAGCAGGCGGTCCCATGCCTCTGCCGTCGTGTCAAATGCCTCCACAGGACATGAAAGCATCTGGCTAAACTCCTTTGCCAAAGTCTCTGCCGCCGTACTGCGCATTGTATCCATTTGCGCAACAATTACCCGGCTGACTATTACATGGCTGCAAAGTTCCTGTATCATCTTATGATATTCTTTATCCTTTGCTGCTCCGAACATCAGGGACACCGGCCTTTTATCCTCTCTCTGCATCCTGACAATGATCCGGGTCAGGGCCTCCATGCCGCCTGCATTGTGGGCGCCGTCCAGAAATACTCCCGGAAGCACTTCCTCCATGCGTCCCGGCCAATAGCCTGTTTTTATTCCGTCTGCCGCAGCCTTGGAAGAGATCCGAAACCTTCCCGTTTTATCTATGACTTGAGCCGCCCGGACTGCCAGCCCTGTATTTATGATCTGATAATCAGCCTGGGAAGGAATCTGAAGTTCCAAAGTTTCTTCCTTCCATTTTGTCATCACATGAATTCCAGCTTTATCCTGCCTTAAAAACTTTAAATCTTTTTCCGTCACAGGATACATGGGACAGCAAAGCCTTAGGCCGGACTCCTCAATAACCTGCCGGCTTTCTTTCAGGCATCCGTCATAAACCACAGGAACCCTGTGCTTCAAGATTCCGGCTTTCTGCGCCGCAATCTTCAGAATCGTATTTCCCAGATACTGCATATGGTCCATGCTGACAGAAGTGATCACCGTAAGCAGAGGATGCTCCACCACATTGGTCGTATCCAGAAGTCCCCCCAGTCCTGTTTCCAGGATTACAAAATCCGGCTTCCAGCTGGCTCCCATTTCCATAAACATGTAAAACAGAAATTCAAAATATGTGGGCCAGGCATATCCTTCCGCTGCCATATCCTGCGACAGCTCCTTCACTTTTTTAAACGCCCTGAGAAAATCCTCATCCCCTGCTGCTTGTCCATTATAAAGAAACCGTTCCTTCACGCAAATGAGATGAGGAGAAATGAAAGCCCCTGTGTCGTATCCCGCCTGGTTCAATATGGACGCCAGATATGCGCAGACAGAGCCTTTTCCATTGGTTCCTGCCACATGGATGATATTCATGGTTCTGTCCGGATTCCCAAGTTTCTCCAGAAATTTTCTTATATCCTGAAGGCTGTTTTTCTTTGACGCCCACATAGGAATCTCATTAAGATATTTTTCTGCCTCTGTCATGCTTTTCCACTCCTGATTTTCACCGGTTTAACGTTTCCCTGCAGGTCATGGAAACATACCATCAGCCACTCCTTACGCCTCCCCGGCAAAGCAGCTTATGCTGTAAAACCGACTATGTTTTATTATAATATATGTAAACCAATATGCAACCTTTTTTTTTCGAACAATATTCACATAAACTGACACAAGGCTGCGCATATACGCTCATAATCAATCTCTCTTTTCACGGCCCACAGCCAAACAGCAGGGATTGTCCGCAAACAATCCCTGCCTTTATAACCTTAAAAACCGCTGAAAATATAATTATTATGTTTACTGCAAAAGTCCCGCCGCCCACCAAACGGCATGCATTCAGGTATGCCAAATGTGCCCTGCTGGCTTTCATGTGCTGTGGCGTATCCCTGGGCGGGCCCATGCAGCTTTACTGTCCAAGCTGTGCCAGCCTCTCCTTCACCTGCTCCATCATCTGACTATATTTGGCCCTTTTCTCCCTTTCCTGGGCTATTTTTGCCTCTGGGGCCTTGCTTACAAACTTCTCATTATTCAGCATCCCGTTCACTCTGGCCAGCTCTTTTTCAAGCCGCTCTTCCTCCTTGCGAAGCCTTTCAACTTCCTTCTCCATATCCACCAGTTCTGCAAACGGCATATAGATATTGGCCTGGTGGATTACCGCAGAAACCGCATCCTCTGCGATTCCCGTCTTATCCTTCTGAATCACCACCTGGCTGGCATATCCCAAGGCGGCAAAAAATGCCATTCCGTTTTTGAAAATATCCAGGATTTCCTCCTTCTCGGAAACCACATATACTCTGGCCTTCTTGCTGGGCGGAACGTTCATAGAAGAACGTACATTGCGGATAGCCCTTACTGCTTCCTTCATGGTTTCAACTGCATATTCTTCTTCCGGGAAATTCCACTCATTTCGGTACTGCGGCCAAGATGAGATCATAATAGACTCCTCATCTTCCTGCAGGTTGCAGAAAATCTCCTCTGTCACAAAAGGAATATACGGGTGCAGAAGCTTTAAAGACTGGATCAGCACCGTCTTTAGAGTCCAGACAGCCGCTGCTTTTGCAGCATCCTCGCTGCTCCACAGCCTTGGCTTCACCATCTCAATATACCAGTCGCAGAACTCCTCCCACACAAAGTCATATACCTTCTGAAGGGCAATTCCCAGCTCGTACCGCTCCAGATTGTCTGTCACCTCTTTGGCCAGAGCATTAGCCTTTGACAAAATCCATTTGTCCTCCATGGCAAGGTCTTTTAATTCTGCATCTGCCTTTGGCGCCTTCTCTGCATTCATCATAATAAATCTGGATGCATTCCAGATCTTATTGGCAAAATTCCGGCTGTTTTCCACCCGTTCCCAGTAAAACCGCATATCATTGCCTGGGGCATTTCCCGTGATCAGTGTCATACGCAGGGCGTCAGCGCCGTATTTATCAATTACCTCCAGAGGATCAATGCCGTTTCCAAGGGATTTGCTCATCTTCCGCCCCTGGGAATCCCTCACAAGCCCATGAATCAAAACCGTGTGGAAGGGAATTTTCCCGGTCTGCTCAATGCCGGAAAATACCATACGGATTACCCAGAAAAAGATAATGTCATAGCCAGTTACCAGCACATCTGTAGGGTAAAAATATTCAAAATCCTCTGTCTGCTTTGGCCAGCCCAATGTAGAAAACGGCCACAATGCGGAACTGAACCAGGTATCCAGCGTGTCCTCATCCTGAATCACATGGCGGCAGCCGCATTTCGGGCAGGTTTCCGGCTTCTGGGCTGCAACTGTAATCTCCCCGCATTCCTGGCAGTAATACGCCGGAATCCTGTGTCCCCACCACAGCTGTCTGGAGATGCACCAGTCCCGAATCCCCACCAGCCAATGAAGATACGTTTTCCCGAAACTTTCCGGCACAAATTTCAATTCCCCGGTCTTTAATGCTTCAATGGCAGGCTTTGCCATTTCCTCCATTTTCACAAACCACTGGGGCTTTATCATAGGCTCCACTGTGGTCTTGCACCTGTCATGGATTCCAACGGCATGGGCATGGGGAACCGTTTTAACCAAAAGCCCCAGTCTTTCCAGATCCTCTACCATGGCCTTCCTGGCCTCATACCTGTCCATGCCATGGTATTTGCTGCCAGGCAGGTTAATGGCAGCGTCATCATTCATAATATTGATTTCCGGCAGATTATGACGTTTTCCCACTTCAAAGTCATTTGGATCATGGGCCGGGGTTATTTTTACGCACCCTGTTCCAAACTCCTTGTCAACATAAGAGTCTGCGATCACCGGAATCTCTCTGTCCGTCAACGGCAGTTTCAGCATCTTCCCAATAAGGTCCTGATACCGTTCATCCTCTGGATTTACTGCCACGGCTGTATCTCCAAGAAGAGTCTCCGGCCTGGTGGTGGCGATCTCCACAAACCGTCCCTCTTCCCCGCATATAGGATAATTAATATGCCAGAAAAATCCGTTCTGGTCCTCATGGTTTACTTCTGCGTCAGAGATAGATGTCTGACATACGGGACACCAGTTAATAATGCGGGAGCCTTTGTAAATATATCCTTTCTTATAAAGCTTGATAAATACATCCTCAACCGCCTCTGAGCATCCCTCATCCATAGTGAAGCGCTCCCGGTCCCAGTCAGCGCTGGACCCCAGCTTGTGAAGCTGGTTAATGATCTTTCCGCCGTATTCTTTTCTCCAATCCCAGCACTTCTCCAAAAATCCGTCCCGTCCCAGATCCGTTTTCTCAATCCCCTGCTTTTTCAGGCTTTCAATTACCTTTACTTCCGTGGCAATCGCCGCATGGTCTGTCCCTGGCTGCCAAAGGGCCTCATAGCCCTGCATCCGTTTATAGCGGGTCAGAATATCCTGCATGGTGTTGTCCAAAGCATGTCCCATGTGCAGCTGTCCCGTAATATTAGGCGGCGGCATTACAATTGTAAACGGTTTCTTATCTGGGTTAGGCTCTGCGTGGAAATATTTCTTATTCAGCCATTTTTCATACAGCTTCTGTTCAATGGCAGAAGGGTTATACGTTTTTTCCAGTTCTTTCATCTCTTCTTCTCTCTTTCTGTTATAATCTGGCATTTGCTGCCTTTAAACGCCGCCGGGCCTTGCCCCGGCAGCAGTCATCTGTTGTCTGAAAACCGTCAGTCAGAATTCGTCTCTCACATCTGGCGGCGGACGACCAGGTATTCATCCCCAGGATGGTAATAAGCGCAGTCAAACCTTTTGTCAAGCAAAAACCGGGCCATCTCATCCTCATCCAGATTCGCTTCACACACATAATACCCGCACTCTTCATCATACGCATAATTTGCACAGCTGTCACAGACAGACAATTTTCCCTGCCGTTTTCCGCTCATAGCCTCACCTGCCTCTCACAAACCCTCATTTTTGCTCTTGCGCCGTTGTCCGGCGCAAATGACCATGAAACATTACTTTTACACACTGCAGAATCTGCCAAAATCCAGCAGAAGGATAGTATTCTCTCCCTGCACGTAAAAAGCCCTTCCCATGATTACTCATGAAAAGGGCGAAATCCTCCGCGGTACCACCTTCCTTATATGACGGCTGCACATGTTTGCGGACATGCAGACCTGTCACCGTCATACATCTTTAAAGTCCTTTAACGCTGACCATGCGGACACGGCTACTGCGGTTTTCACCGTCCCGGTTCCAAAGCTACCTTCCGCCTCCACTTCCTGAAACCGCCTTACAGCCGGTGAACGGTTCTCTCTGACAGGGTTCTAAGCGTACTCCTCTTCTTCTCAACCTTTCCTGATATGAAGATGTAAATCTTTGTTTTCAAATCCTTGTAAGTACTATAGCCAATTTCTCCTGCTTTGTCAATGCCTATTGTACTTTTTTGTTCCCCTGCAATGGTTTTTGACAATGCTGCTTGTATGCGTCTTTTGCTGTTCTTCCATAGAGCCTTTTAAAAAGGCAGGGCGGCAAGCACCTGACCGGCACGGTTATTTGTGGGACGAAAAACGGGAACACTGGATTGTGGGCGAAGAAGCTGCTGACGTGGTATGCCGGATATCCGCTGTGGCCTTGGACGGATACGGCCCTTATCAGATTGCGGGCCGATTGGCGAAGGGTAAGGTTGAGATACCTTCTTTGCATCTGACTCATTATGGGGAAGGCGTAAACCAGTCCAGGACATTTGAAGACCCTTATGGTTGGCGTTCCTCAACTATTGTGTATATTCTGAAAAAACGAGAGTATTTAGGCCATATCATCAATTTTAAGGCCCGTAAGCATTTCAGGGACAAGAAAAGTCATTACGTTGATGAGATTGCGGAGTATTCCAAAAATGACCGGGCAGAGTTTATCAAAGCGGTTCGGGAAACCCAGGCCCAACAGTAAACCAGCGGCATCACCGGAAAATGGCTGGCAACGACACCGAAACGTGCCTGGGAACTGAAAAAACTGATATGCAAGATTTATGAGGACAATGTGTTAGGCAAACTGCCGGACGCAAGGTACGCAAAGGAGCATTATGATTATCTGTGATAAAGATAAATTAGATGGAAAACGCTGTAATGGTGCCCCAGATTTCATCATTGAAATTGTGTCTCCCGACAGCCTCCTATGGACTACTATACAAAACTTTCTTTATATCGTGAAGCTGGCGATCGGGAGTACTGGATTGTTGATCCAATAAATCAAACCATCTTGGTGTATGATATGGAACATGACGCAGCACCTACCATCTATTCTTTTACTGACACGATCAGGACGAATATTTATGACCATCTGGAAATTGATTTTTCAAAGCTTCCATTCTAATCTGCGGCTGGCAGCAGGCCTGCCCTTCTGTTAATCACTCCTGCTGCCAGCCGCCACCAGATATCTTTCAAAACTGATTGTAATCACAACGAAAGGAAGTGTTACCATGGCATCAACATTAGCCAAAGAAAAACACTATACCATTGATGATTTTTATGCCTTGCCAAATTTCATTCGGGCAGAACTGTTTGCCGGAAAACTTTATACTGATGACTGGACCACTCTGATAATTGATGATGAGGTGTTCAAGAATCCCCCTTCAGCAGAACGCCATGTCACTTATCAGCTTTCTGTCATACAAAAAATGAAGAACCATGAGTTCCAATATTCCCGGTTTGCTGAACATTTAGCTGAAAAGAAAACAGGTTGGAATATATGGCTATCCTTCCATATTCTCCTTTAACCATTGTTTGAAATCACCATCCGGATTCCATTCAGAATATACGCTCCTCATATTTTCAAGAGCAACTTTTGTGTGTGGATGGCCTATTCCTAGTCTACACACAAAGACATTATATGCCTTGCACCAGTAATTAATTGCTATCTCATACCTCCCCTGCCTCTTATACACTCCTGCCAGGTTGTTATAACTGATGGCTGTATCTGGATGTCCCTCTCCAAGCACCCTCTTACGTATCCCAAGCGCCTTCTCGTACAGCTCCTCCGCTTTCCCATACTCTCCCTGACTCTCATACACTCCTGCCAGGTTGTTATAACTGGCGGCTGTAGTTGGATGTTCCTCTCCAAGCACTCTCTCACGTATCCCAAGCGCTTTCTCGTACAGCTCCTCCGCTTTCCCATACTCTCCCTGACTCTCATACACTCCTGCCAGGTTGTTATAACTGGCGGCTGTATCTGGATGTTCCTCTCCAAGCACCCTCTCACTTATCCCAAGTGCCTTCCTATACAACCCTTGGGCTTTTTCATATTCTGCCATATACTGCAATAAGTATGCAAGGGCATTTATAATTTCAACCTCTTCCAAGCCGTCTCCCATACTGACTTTTTTAATAATATTTTCTGCGAAAGGAATATACTGTTGACATTCCAAAGGTGAACCATTTTCCGATATCTTAAGATACCTTTTGCATGCCTTTATGAGTCCAGCGTGCCTCTCAAACTCTGGCCTGTTTTTTTATAAATAACCTGCGCAAACACCGGATGCAGAGCATAGCTTTCCTGCTCTATATCAAGCTGCAGCCATCCTTTTTCATATAAGCCCATCAGGATATCATCTTCTTCATCTACCCCAGCATCTGCAAGCAACCATTCATTACATATTTCTGCCTCTAGAGGTATATACGGAAATACAGAAAATGCCTCCAAAATGTTCTGCTCAGCCTTAGTTAACTCAGACAAATCATACAGTATCTCATAAGATTCCTGAATATTGATAAGTTTTCTATCCTTATGGAATTCCAGACAAAAACCGTTTTCCTCCAGTTTCTCACGCAGCTTCCTCACTGGCCACGTTTTTATCCGCGCCAAATGTGCCAGATGTTCCACTGTAATAGTGTGCCTTCCGGCCAAATCCTTTATAACATAGTTTAAATCCTGGTCTTCCTCCGGCCTGACTTTCCTCCCACTGTCCTTAAACCGGATTTTTTCATAAATCTCTTTGCACTGCTCCATATCCAGGAAACCTATCGGGTACGGTTCCAATTCATCACAGATGGAAGCCTGCCGGGATGTAAGGATAACCGCCCCAGGAATACTCTTTAACTTCTTCAAACCCGGATCCGCATTTATGGACTTGTCCACATTATCCACAAACAGCAGCAGTTTTCCTTCTGAGGCGAGATATTCCAGCTCCTTCCAGGCAGCTTTTTGGTTCCGCTCTGGACTCTCCTGCTCCTTAAACTTCAATCCGTTCTGCAGACTGCTGTCCATATTCCCATTATATTCAATAAAGCCTATATGCTGGAAAGGCACGTTTTCATCCTTGGAATGCTTTTCAAGGTATTCGCCAAACAGTTTCCTGCAGATATGCGTCTTCCCAATCCCACCCATACCGCTCACCAGAACGGACTTGCGTCCTGCCTCTATCCTTTGGCGCAGCTCCTGCAGCTCTGTTTCACGTCCAGTAAAATAGGACACTGGTTTTATATTGGCATTATGGGTGACAACAAACTCACGCTCTGAATCCTGAAACATTATGATATTGGTAACATTCAGATCACGGCCTGCATAATCGCCATGAAATACACTGTCTTTATTTCTGTTTACCACTTCCGGCCCCACTTATACTATCCCTCCCTGCATATGAGCCATTGTATGTATTTCTGCTCCCCTTATTAACCACCTTAGAATGGTCATCCACATTACCACTGTTAATCGTCTGCGCAATCTTGACCACCTTGCCAGCTGTAAAAACAGATACCAGCAGCCCTGCTATGGAGCATACTCCGCAAATGATATTAAACAAGTCCATCTTCCTGTCCCCTTTTGTCAGATTTTATCTACCACTATTATAATATCAACCATATCCATAAGCAACCCATATTAGCGCAAAATAAAAGCCTGCCGTTTCATATCCGGCAAGCCATCCTCTATACTCTCTAATTTGATCCCTATTCCCTTTCTGCTCTCCCAATGATAATAAATCTCCTGTCTATCTTTCACAGCAAATTGGTGGCAATCTGAAAGCCACAGGCCACAATCCATTTCTCCTGCTGCCTACCAGCCTCGGCCACAGCATTTCTTATACTCCAATCTTGACTGGCAAGGGCAAAGGCCATTTTTGCCCACTTCCCTATACAGCATTTCCTGAATCTGCACAATTCCTCAGATACATCGCTTTGGGGAGGGCATATGTCCTGTCAACAGAGGCACACATAATCCGATCACTCTCATTCAGCAATTCAAGAAACTGTGCCGCTAGCGGCGAACCGGTAAGTAGCCGCCTGATGCTCCCTATTGGCTTTCCAGAATATACCACCCTGTCATCACGCTGGAAAAGAGTCTCCTTCTTTCTGCATCATGGGGAGTAATATCCACCAACTTTCCCCTACGGCATAAGCCTCCAGCGTTACCAAGATATTCGCCCACTACCAGGCAGCCCAGCCATTGACCTGCTGCCTGCCATGCTCCCGGACCATCCGCCGGACGTTTGGGAAACACTCATTCATCAGGCTCCACCCTGCTGCCTCAACAGGAATATAAACCTGCACCGCACCCGGAACCGCACTGCTGCGTGTGCCACAGACCACCCTCCGGCTTTTGCAACGTTGCAATAACGCTCCATTCGTTTTTCGTTCCGTGAAAAAACGAACGCTCGCTTTGGTTCTGGCAGACGGCAGCAGTTGTAAAGCACTCCAAATACGGTATTGCAGGGTTTCCGCTCCCCTCCGTCCGTCTATTTGTTTGTTTCGTAAAGATTGCAACGTTGCATTTATTTTGTTTTTGTTTTTCTTAAAAGCAGGCCCGGCGCTCCATATTCATTTTTTGTTTTCCCAAAAACAGGGAACGTTCCGTAATGCTCCATATTTTGCAATTATCCCGAACATATATTTCTTTTCCCACTGCTTATCCGAAACGCCTCTGCCGAAGAATGCCAGATCATATGTTTCCCCATCAGCTGGTCAGCTTTTTTCTTTGCTTTTTCAAAGTTTTTGCAGCCATCCTACATCCCCATCTGCCTCTTCACCTTTTTAATCACCACCAGATAACAGATCAAATGAGCAGCAAACGTAATTCCCCAAGACACCGGATAAGAAACGTAAAGGCACTGCAGCGTCCGGTTCATTGCAAAAATCGTATAAATCCAAACTACCCTGAATGCACATGCCCCAGTGAGAGAAACAATCATAGGCATTACCGAATACCCCATGCCCCGCAGGCCTCCAACCATGCAGTCCATAAGCCCGCAGATACAGTACGTTGTTCCGATAATCTGAAGCCGATATATCCCACACTGGATCACTTCCCCATCCGAAGAATAAATTCCCAAAAGCTGATTTGCAAATGCCACTGCGCCTCCGCCCATAATGATTCCCACTGCAGTTGACAAAATCAAGCAGTACACCAGTATCCGCTTCATCCGCCCAAGCTGCCTGGCCCCGAAGTTCTGACTGGTAAAGCTTAATGCTGTCTGATAAACCGCATTCATTGACGTATACACAAATCCCTCTATATTCTGAGAAGCTGTATTGCCTGCCATGACAACAGAACCAAATGAGTTTACCGATGATTGGATCAGCACGTTGGACACCGAAAAGATAGCCCCCTGCAGTCCTGCCGGAAGGCCAATCTTAACAATATACTGAGCCTTATTTTTCACCATCCGCAGCTTCCTCACGTCAAGCCGGTATCCTGCCTCTGTCTTCATAAGGCAGCGCACAATCAGCCATGCAGATATGCACTGGGAAGCCACTGTGGCAAGGGCAACGCCTGCAACTCCCATTGAAAATACGATAACAAAAAACAGATTCAGAACCACATTCACAATTCCTGCTGTCAGGAGAAAGTACAAAGGCCGTTTCGTATCTCCCACTGCCCGCAGAATGGCACTGCCAAAGTTATAAATCAGATTCACCGGCATGCCGACAAAGAAAATCTTCATGTACAACGCCGATAAAGGCAGTACATCATCTGGGGTTCCCATCAGCTTAAGCAGAGGATCTGCCAGCGTAACTCCCACCAGAATTAAAATGCTGCCGCCTGCTGCTGCCATCATCATAGCCGTATGTACCGTCTCCTCCAGATCCCGCTGCTGCCCAGCCCCAAAATACCGGGCCACCAGCACATTGGCTCCTACGGACAACCCGATAAATACATTTACAAGCAGATTAATCAAAGCCGTGGTGGAGCCTACAGCTGCCAGGGACTCACTTCCTGCAAAACGTCCCACCACAATAATATCCGCCGCATTAAACAAAAGCTGCAGAATCCCCGACAAAATCAGTGGAATGGCAAATGCCACGATTTTAACAAAAATAGGGCCGCTGCACATATCCACCTCATAAGATTTTGATTTTTTCTCCGTTTTCATACTCATGCCATCCTCCTGTACTCTTTTTTCCACTCCTCCACTAACTGTTCCGCCCCTTCTATTCTTCTGACAGAGTCCTTCTCAAACAGGGCCCTGATTTTCTTCACTTCCTCCGCCTCTTTGGCGCTTTCCCCTGCCTTCTCAAAATCCTTCTTCCATCTTTCCAGCAGATCCCCAGACACTGTAGACAGGTATCTGTTCCTAAGTGCCAGACCCGGATCCAAAAGAGTCAGGTGATACATTCTCTCCAGAATCCCCAGATCCTTCTTCTTCTCATATGCCTTGTCATAGGCTTCCATGGCTTTGCGGAACTGGAAAATCCTTGCATAGCAGGCTCCCAGGTTATTCAGGACCCGGCTGACAAACTGGTCGTCCGCCCGCTGATCCCGCTGCTCCAAAATCTCCTCATACGCAGCTATGGCCCGGCCATACTGCTTAAACTGAACCAGATAATCCGCTTTCCTTTTGGCATACTCAAATACAGTAAGCCTTTTCAGGGACATTATGGTCTGGCGCAGCTTATTTAGTTCTGCCGCTGTGTAATAATTGCACTCCTGCATAAAGAAAAGCAAAATATCCTCCTGCTTTTCCCCGCTTTTTATTCTCTGCTCCACCCGGGCCGCCACAAATCCCATGTCAAACTCATTCCTGATAAAATTCACCAGGTTCTGATCCATGATTCCATCCAGAAACATCAGAGGATGATGGTAAACAACATAGCAAAATTCCTGACAGCTGTAAATATTTATCCCCAGCCCCTCCAGATAAAACGGGTGTTCTGCCCGCTTCTGTCCGCACACAATTACACTCATAACATAACCTCTTGCCTTAAAACTGCCCCTGTAGAGGGGAATAATTCTCCGAACCCCTGATCCGTCACGGTCACGGTCATAGTCCGCTCATCCAGAAACCCTATCTGCAGAAGAACACGCAGCGTTTTCTCCTCCCTTTTTGGAAATCCCTCCAGAGCCATTTTCACGGTCTTTTTCTTCCTCTGATCAGGCGGCGTAATAATAAACTCCAGATAGTCCTGACCGTCCAGAATCAATTCCACCTCTTTTGCGGCCTCATACCAGCTGACTCCTGCATTGGCCAGCATCAGCTGATTATCCTGATCCTTGTAAAGCACTCTCATGGATACACTGGAGTCAAGCCGTCCCTCACAAATGCACACATATGGATAAGCGCTTTTCTCCCGCAGCAGATCCACAGCCCGGTAAGCAGCCCCTTTGGCAAACAGTTCCGTTTCCACATATACCCGCCTGCGATTGCACACCAGCTTCATAAAGCCTTCTGCCCAGTCCCGCTCCTCAAATCCCTTTCCCATAAGGAATATGGAAGAGAACAATTTCTTCTGCAGCATCCGGCTTCCGCAGGAACACAGAATCCTGTCGCCCATCTTTCTGCCCGCTGCTGAATTTAAAATATCCAGGCTGAACCCTTCCTCCAGCCGCTCCTTTTCCGCCATCACCGTAGTCTGTCTTAACCCTCTCTGTACCTTCATCTCGTAATAGCACAGACCTTCCCCAGACAAGTCGAACATCCCTACCTGGTTGTTCCACACTTCCCGTTTCTGGCTTAAAACATAGTACATAAAACCTTCTGTATGGCTGATCACATGGATATCTTTTCTGGCCATTCCCAGGTAATCCCCACAGGAAGTCAGGCATGCCAGAAGCCTTGTGTCAATTCTGGACACCGAAAACACAATCTGCTTAATTTCATCTGTATTATATTCTTTCTTTGCCAAAGCTACCACCTGGATCAGAAACTGCACCAGCAGCTGTGCACCGCCATACCGGATGCCTCCGATGGTGGATGTGCCGTCCTTGATCACCAGTTTCACCAGCTTGTCCACCATAACCCCGTTTCCAGCCAGGGCGCTGGCATAAGCAGGCTCTCCCACCATCCACGATTCCTCTTCCTTTTTTCTGCAAATCACCGTTGGCAGCGTCCAGGATTTCTCCCCCTGGTTACACACAAGCTGCGTGTAGGCGTCGCACAGATCAAATCCCAGTATTAGTCCATCCATTAACTTCCCCTTTTTCCTTGTTGCATCCCTTTCTGACTCAGATTACCGCCGGACCTTATCCAGCCCATTACAGCAGCTGAAACAGTTCCTCCACCGCTGCGTTCCTCTGCACGTATTCCACCATAGCCTCCTTCAGCCCGTCTTCTTCTTTCACATTAAGGCACAGGGACATTTGGTTCAAAAGGCTGAACCTGCTGTTCTTATCTTTCGAATCCCGGACATCACAGGCAATGCTTCCCTCCTTTACCAGGATTCTTTCATCGCCTTTCTGCTCATAAATCTCATATTCCATGATTTCTCCCTCAAACAGAATCTTCTGTTTGACGAAAATCCCCTGATATACCCGCCGCATCTCATCCCGGTGAAACCTTTCTTCCTGAGGAAGAATCCGTATCTGCAGTTCCGCCTTGGAATCCTTCTGTCCCACATACTGAAACATGGCTTTATCCATAATGTCTTCCGGAATCCGAATCTGTTCCGCCAGAAGCTTAAAGTAAGGAAATACCATCCCGTCTTCAAGAAGCTGATCCACAATGGTCTGACACAATCTTTTCTGATCCTCAGTCAATTTTGGAAGGCCGCTGTAATATTTGCTTAAAGCCAGCAGATAAATGGTAGAAACGCTTCCTTTCTCAATGGCGTTTTGAAGAAGGCCTTCCAGGTAGGAAAACACCCGCTCCATAGCCGGCACGTCATGAAGAAAATACTCAGCGCTCTTAATGGTAAAATAAGCCCTGACAATACTCTCCCCAGTCTTTTTCCTGGTAACATACAGGGCAAATACTTTGTCAATCTGCCGCACCTCTCCTGTAAACATCATCTGCCCCAAAAGACGCTCCTCCAGATCATAGGTTTCTACCTTATCCTTGACCCCTTTCAGAAGCATGCCGTACATCTGTTTACTGGTTCCGTTAAAATGCTCACAGAGATAATCAAGAATGATGCTGTCTGCCTTTTTGGCCTCATACACCGCAAACCCCATAGACAGAAGGAAATCATTCTGATCAAACATCTGGTCAAGGATCATCTGGCTGCATAATTTCTGCAGGCTGTCCTCACCCACAGTGCATCCAAAACGGCTCATCATGTCATAGGCATCTTTCATATAGCCATGGCTTATCAGCACCCCGCACAGGTTATCCCTCTGAACCTTTGACAAAAAGCCTACGTCTGCAGCCAAGACAGGCAGAATACGGCTCTCCTCACCTGGAGTTCCTTCCTTTTTATAATACTGCAGCAGCTTGTCGATAAGCTGCTTGCGGTACAGCGCATGCAGCGGCAGCCTGCTGATGGCACGCTCCAGAATCTTCCTGCCCTCTTCGTCCAGCTCTTTCTCTGCTGCCTCCTTGCAGGCCGCCAGCAGAAGCATAGGCTGATCAGGCTCCATCTCAAAGCAGCGTTTCTCCAATTCCGGCTTGTCCAAAGCCCTGGTTTTCACATGGCCGATTCCTGTATACCGGTTTCCATAAGCATCCTGAAATAAAATGCTCACCTCTTTGGAGAAAATAGGCACATAGGCCACCCCATCCTCCAGGGGATACACCGCCTCCTCTGTCAGTTCCTCATAGCACACCACCACATATTTCATCCGCTGGTTCTTGCAGCTGATCCGGTACGAGCGCAGAAGGGCAGGCAGGGCCTTTGCCAAAGCCGAATCAATCATATCCGCATAGATCATTTCCTCATAAATCACAGCCAGGCGGCTGCTGATTCTTGACTCCAGAGCCTGCTCCACTGCAAACTGGCTGATAGCCCGCTCATACTCTTTATAAACCGAGCTTTCTGTGCTGACATAACTGATAATATTTTCGTATAAAGCCTCCTTGCAGCTGCGCTCCAAATCATGCTCATAAGAAAAATACATCAGCACATGTTTTGGTATGGCCTGCTTATAATGCTTGGGCAGGGAATATAAAAAATATTCATACAGCCTGGTCAGGCTCAGCTGCTTTCTTACTGCCCTGTCATACCAGATAAAATCCGATTCTTTCTGACAGCCGCCGCGGATCATCAGACTGCACACTGCCTCCAGAATCTCTGTCCGCTGAAAGCACTCATACAGATTTTTCAGCATCCTGCAGCACAAAGGCTTAAAATGCCTGTTAACCCCTGAAAGCTTGGCCGCCTTTACCGCCACTTCCTCGCTGATCAGCTTCTTTCTGGCCCCAAAGCTTAATGCCTGCAGTTCCATGGCCCCGATGCCGTACAGAAGCTGAGGCATCTGGTTCCACAGATTCACTGCCTGCTGATACATGAAAGGGCTGCGGCATCCTTCCCCGTAAAGCACCTTTAACCGGCTTAAAACCTCCCCTGGATTTTCAAAGCTCCAGTTCTCATCACACATGGTGCAGAGATAAAACAAAAGATAATCAGCCTTCCCCTCCTCCACATATTTGCCCAAAAGCCTCCGAAGGGATTCCATCTTCTCTTTGTCCGGGTACACTGACACGGTCACATATTCGCACAGACAATACCACTGAGGTTCTTCCATGCGCTGTTCCAAAATAATATCTTTGCACGCTTCCAGACAGGTTTTCGCTTCCTCGAATTTTTTCAGAAGCACCATAAGCTCTGCCTGCATCAGTGAAAGGCGGGCTGATTCCGTTTCGTCCAAGGACTCCTTTGTGCTCATGCGAAGCTGTTCCAGCTCCTCTGCCATAAGCCTTTCCAGGCTTTCTTTCTCTCCCCTGCCGGCCTCATACTCCAGCCGCAGGGAAAGATACCGGCCATACCGGCTGTACCGTCTATGTTCCAGGGACTTTTCTTTGTCCGGCATGCCGTGAGCCTCAATATCCACGGCAATGGATTCATACATGGTTTCCACAATAATGCTTCCGTAATTCTTCCCACCATGAAGGGACACCGGATTAATCTCATAGGGAAACCGGCAGACCCCATCTATGAAATCCTCATCTTTTATGGTTCGGTTCAGGCTTTGGATAAATTCCCCTTCCACCTTTACCGTAACCGGCAAATATCCCCATCCCTCTTTTCTGATCTCCACTTCGTCGGATATGATCTGATCCGACGCATAATATTCCCTTTTAAGCCCCTCCACATGAATCCTTACCGGTTCCTTAATCTTCAGGGCAATAAAAAACTGCTCCAGCTGTCCGAAACGGTTTCCCTGCCCCCGAAGGCCGTCGTAGACTGCCCGAATGCCCATGTCCTGCATAAACGGCGCTTCCGTAAAATCCCGAAATTCAAAAAGCCGCAGGGCAAGATCATAATCCCGTTTTGCCAGGGCCGCAAAGTCCTTTGCTTCCTTTAACTGGGCAAGGATTTTTCCGGAATTGCCTGCTTCCAGGCGAAAAGAATAAGGAACCTCTTTTTCCCCTCCGTTAGTCACCAGGTAAAAAGATCCCTCAATCTTCTCTCCGTATTCCAGATACTTGCTGTTAACTTCATAACCAATATAGCACCGCTGTCCTCCAAAAGAACTATTCAATACCTTTACTCTGTAATTGGAAGAATATACCAGTCCCTTGCCGTGAATGCCATTGTCACTGGTTACCACCAGATCCCCTCTCCTGCGCTCCCCCGTTTTTATCTCTTCTTCTATGATCAAAGGCTGCACCGTCAGATTTGGCACATCCATATCGATAATACCCTTTGCAAGGCGGTTAATCCGCTCTCTCATGTCTTTTCACCTGTCTTTTGCCCATTTCCCTAATTTTAACACACTTTTTTCTGTTTTACTACATGAAAAAGGGGGAATCCGACAATTTTCGTTGAAATCAGGGCTTGCTTTTTTTTCATAACGTGATAGAATAAGCGTATGGGGCATTAGCGCAGTTGGGAGCGCGCAACATTCGCATTGTTGAGGCCGTGGGTTCGAATCCCATATGCTCCATGATTTGTGTTGGAAAGAGCCGGGAAGGTATTTGGAAGAATAGCTGTTTTCTTTTTTTCAAATATTTCCGCTGCTACGGATATTTCTTAAACAGTGCCGGTTTCTGTTTTACATATGGAAGCATAGCTCAGCTGGGATGAGCGTTCGCCTCACACGCGAGAGGTCATGGGTTCGAGCCCCATTGCTTCCATTTTTTATTGCGGTGCAGGGGGCTGTCACACCTGTAATTTTATTTGCGGTGTGACAGCCCCTGCTGTATCTTAAATGTTCCCGCTTTTTCACTGGCCAGCTGCGGGACAGGCCTATCCTCAAAGGAAAACTATGACATATGCCAGGGCCTGGCTGCTTACTTTGCGTACATGCCTGTTGCCCGATAGGAGTATTTGCGATGTTATCAGATCCTATGACATTGTACAAGCTGATGAATCTCTATATGTTAAAGCAAGTAAATTTTCCGCTGGCCAATTCTCAGTTAACGGATTTTTTTCTTGTGCATGAATATGCCACCTATTTTACCCTCCAGCAGGCCTTAAATGAGCTGGCCGAGTCCGGCCTTATCAGCGTCCATTCCAGCCACAGTACCACCCGCTATGAGATCACCAGGGAGGGTGAAGACACTCTGGACTTTTTCGGTAAAAACATTCCTCCTGCCATTGTAGACGATATGAACCGTTATCTGAAAGAAAACCGGTTCCGTATGCGGGATGAAGCCGGAGTCATTACAGATTACTATAAATCCACCAACCAGGATTATATCGTCCACTGTGAACTGCGGGAAGGAAAAGCATCCATTCTGGACTTAAGCCTGTCCGTACCGGACAAAAAACAAGCAGAAGCCATGTGCAGCCAATGGAAAGAAAAAAGCCCGGAGATATATTCGTTTATTGTGAGAACGCTGATGGGTGATTCGTAAGAGGATATGCGAAAAAAGAAAAGAAACGTAAAGAAACGTTTTTGTTTCGTAAACGCCTGCTAAAAAATCATGATGAAAGGAGTTTTCTTATGAAACTGCAGTTATTTATAGACCAAAAACGCCGGGAGTTTGCCCGGAAAAAGAAATTATTGAAACGGAAAGCGTTTTTTCTGAAAGTGAAAATCTTCCTTATCTGTGTTCTTCCTGTTGTAATTATCCTGCTGGCAGTTAAGATCATTCAGACACTGGTAAGAATGGAAATGCGGAAAGCAGCATCGGCTGCATCCAATGCTGCAGAAAAAGGGATAGAAAGCTGTAAGAAGGCTTGTGTCCAGACTGCAGAGAAGCCGGAATTCGTTACCCCTGTGCCAGTGGATAAGGATGGGGGAAAGAATTAAAGGCTGTGCTTTCATTGATATGTCCTGACATCTCCAGCCATTTAAAACGTAATCCTTCATAAGTACCCGCTTATAATTATCCGTATCCCAATATAAATAGCGAGATACGGATAATTGGTTTAATTCCTCATTTTATACAAGTAGTCTAATGCTTTGTAGCGTCCGCTTAAATATAATATTAGCTCTTTCATACTTTTATATTCCCTTTTATAAAAATTATTACTGCCATGCATTAATGCAAGCCTATCCAATTGCCCATGCCAGCGGTAGTCATGAATATGAAACTTATCATGTCCGTTCATAAATTTTATCATTTCATTAATTCCCGTTTGCAGTGATATATCAAATTTCAGGTTTGAAACAGCTTCATGAATCTTGCGGTTATCAAATATCATTTTGTTTCCTTTATCACCAAGCAAAACTTGCTTATATTCCGGCATCACATCATAAATATCCTTCTGAGACACATATAGCCGGTTAATTTTAATCCCTATTGAATTTTCAATACAATCCAGTACATTTCCCCATGTAGTTATATTATCTGAAGTAATGTGAAAAGATTCCTTGTATGCCGCCATATTGCAAATTAATCCTACTAAACCCTTGGCAAAATCTTTTGTATGAGTTAGTGTTGTAACTGTATCCCCATTATCAAAAACGGGAACTGAAAGTCCTGAAAATATTCTAAATAAAAGCGACCACTCATACGAATTATTTCTTGGAACAATAGGATATGGTATTCTGGTATCTCCATAGGTTACATATGGACGTACAATTGTATAATAGCTGCGGCTAGATGATAAGAAATTTTTAACTAAGAATTGTTCACATAAATATTTATTATAGGCATACCCCCATGTATCATTTCCCACCTGGGTATATTTTTCGCTAATAACCTCGTCTTCACTTTGCTTTTTATATACAGTAGCTGATGAAATAAAAATATACTGTTTATATTTATTATCAAGAATTTCTAATGTGGTCTTTATATCATCTATATTAAAAGAAAGAAAGTCAATAACTGTATCAAAGAAATATTCATTTAATAAAGATTTGCATGACACATAGTCTCTTATATCTCCATACAGCATTTTATATCCAGGGTTAACAAACATATTTCTTGTTTCAGATCCTCTTGTTAAGAGATAAACATCATATCCTAAGTTCAAAGCCAGTTCAGCACTATCTTTACTTAGTCTTCCCGTTCCTCCGATAAAAAGGACTTTTATACCCCCGAAAGATCTAAAATCCATTCCATCATTATCCATATATCCATCTCCTCTTTCCCTACTATAGAATAGGCGTTTGTGAAACGCCAGAACCCGCATAAAGACGGGATATTTTTTGTTACAAAACGAAACAACTCCTCACTGGTTTATGGTAAAATTGAGATGTCCAGTAACAATCAACCATCCACCGGAAAGG
>CATLBO010000063.1 GCA_949879025.1 uncultured Hungatella sp.
CTATCATTTTTCTTGCCCTTGCCGTATTTCCCTTGCCATATTGCCTCAGGCCTTCTCTTTCCCATTTCTGCAGCACAAGCGCTGTTTCTTTTATATCTGCTATAGATTCTGTCCATGATCCGTCTTTGCAAACCTCCTGCATGGGTCATTATACAAAAAGACCCTTTCAGCTATGTTTCCAAAGCCTGATGGGTCACATATCATTTTTCTTTGAAAAGTCCGCCACCCAACGGGCAGCATAAGTTCAGGGATGCCTCATGTGCCCGCCAGGCTTTTATATGCGGCGGTATGCCGGCTGCCGGGCACATGGGGATTATTTTGATGTCTCAGTCTCTTTTACAGGAGAATCCGCAACATCTCCTTGCTTTTCTTCCTTCCACTGCCATCCCAGGCGTCCATACTTTCTGGCCGTCTCATAGATCTCTTTCTGCATCTCCTCTGTCAGCTCCTGTTCTGTAATTCTCCACTTCCAGTTCGTTCCCACTGTAGAGGGCTTATTCATCCGGCAGGAATTGTTGTACCCTAAGTAATCCTGCATGGGAATTACGCACAGATTGGCTCGGCTGCGCATAATCAGGCTGATAAACGGTTTGTACAGATATTTCTTGGGTGTGTACGTATCACAGAGATACTCCCTTGCCATGTTCATCTCTTCCTTGCTGATGCTGTCAAACCACCCAACCAAAGTCTCATTGTCATGGGTTCCTGTATAGGCTACAGAATTTTCCGTATAA
Source organism: uncultured Hungatella sp. (assembly GCA_949879025.1). Lineage (GTDB taxonomy): Bacteria > Bacillota > Clostridia > Lachnospirales > Lachnospiraceae > UBA3402. The sequence goes on from CATLBO010000063.1 coordinate 735, forward strand.
TTGTGAGGCAGGTAATCGCTGGCGCTTCCGGTGTCTCTGGAGTCAAATGCAAACTCCAGAACTTTCATTCCCGGGAAGCCGCTGTCCTTTACCAGCTGCCGCACAGTATCAGTCACATATCCCAAATCTTCTGCAATGACTTCCCTTTGGCCCAAGACTTCCTTCATGCGGTTAAACAGGCTGATTCCCGGCCCCTTCTCCCACTTGCCTGTAACAGCCGTCTCAGCTCCGTAAGGAATGGAATAATACTCGTCAAATCCGCGGAAATGGTCAATGCGCACCACATCATATAATTGGAAGCAGTAATTCAGCCGTTCCATCCACCACTGATAACCTGTACTCTGATGATAGTCCCACCGGTACAAGGGGTTCCCCCACAGCTGTCCTGTAGCGGAAAACCCGTCTGGCGGACATCCTGCCACAGCAACAGGCACATTGTCCTTATCCAGCTGAAACAGTTCCGGATGAGCCCAGGCATCAGCGCTGTCCATAGCCACATAAATAGGGATATCTCCTATGATCTTTACACCCTTCTCATTGGCATAAGCCTTCAGCTTCATCCACTGTCTGTAAAATTGATACTGTAGGTACTGGTGGAACTCAATCTCAAAATACTGTTCTCTCCTGTAATAATCCAGAGCACTGCCCCACCTAAGCCGGATGTCTTCTGCCCACTGGGTCCACGGTTTACCGTCAAACCGCTCTTTCACTGCCATAAATAAGGCATAATCCCTCAACCACCAGCTATTCTTCTCCACAAACTCCAGGTATTCATTATTTTCGCTGATCTTGCTGCGCTCATAAGCCTTCCGAAGCAGCGGATACCGGCTCTTGTACATTTTCTCATAATCAATATCCTTAAGATCTTTCCCGAAATCCGCCTTGTCGCACTCCTTTTTAGTCAGAACGCCTTCCTCAATCAGGGCCTCCAGGCTGATAAAATATGGATTTCCCGCATAAGTGGAAAATGACTGGTACGGAGAATCCCCGAAACTGGTGGGAACCAGCGGAAGAATCTGCCAGTAGCACTGTCCGGCCTCTTTCAGCCAATCCACGAAATCATAAGCGCTCTGAGAAAAGCAGCCGATGCCGTACTTGGACGGCAGGCTGGTAATAGGCAACAAAATCCCTGCTGCTCTGTTCATAAAAGTTTGTCTCCCCTTCCTGTAATCATAACCCCATAATGGTCTGAAACCACCTCGTAATTAATACCATTGCATATAACTTCCGATTTGTCAACCTGAACCTTCTGGCTGCACCAGATATAGTCAATACGCATTCCCGGCATCCGGCCTGTATGTTCTTCCCCCTCCTGGCTTTCCAGACGCTCTTTCCACCCGTCAATCACCTTTCCCACAGTAATTCCGTCGTCCCTTTCTTTTGCCAGCTCATAAGTGTCCTTCCAGCCGGAAGCTTTCACATAATCCCAGCCGCCTTTCGGGATTCCTGCCGGGCTGTTGAAATCCCCCATAACCCATATAGGAACATCTTTGGAACCATGTGCCTTCATCACTTCCCCGGCCCTGTCCCAATGGCTGCTAAAAGGCTCCTCCTCATCTTCCCACCACCCCATATGAACTGAGTAAAACCACATTCCTCCTGCCTTGGCTCCCACCATCTTGCGAGTCTTCCAGTTATGGAAATCATGGCTTTTGCTGATAAAAAACTGATGAGTATCTTCAATGGGGCTGTGTGAAAACACGGCCAGGCCCTCCTCATAGATCTCATACCCTACTTTCGCCGGGGCCCATGTCCACCAATATCTGCATCCGGCTTCCTTTAAAAGCCTGGACAGCGCCAAGGCGTGATTGTCCTGCCGGACTGGAGTCTCATTGCCCCTGCAGGGCACATAGGCCTGATCATCCATAATCTGGACAGCGCTGCCGGACATGGTCTGATTTACTTCCTGAAGCGCAATAATATCCGGCTGTTCTCTGTTAACCAGCCCTGCAAACGCTGCTAATTTCCTCTCATAGTCCGGTTCTGCCAGGCTGTGGGTGTTTAAAGTTATCAGTTTCATTTCTCATGTTCCTTTCGGATATTTTATTTTTCCATAGCCCTTTTCTTTTCCGCAGCCTCTGCCATACAATTCTCCCGATTTCATCTCCGCCTTCTCTTTTCCGGCATTCTGCCAGAGAAGAGGCCAGGTTTGGCGCACTGCCTTCCCCGGCCTCCTCTGTATGAAGCCGCCTATAAAATATCGTTAATATCCGATTTCAGCACATCTGCCTTTGGCCCGTATACTGCCTGGATTCCGTTGTCTTTCTTCAGAAGCCCCAGTGCGCCTTCTGCCTTCCATGCTGCAATCTCAGCCACCTTTCCCGGATCTTTTACGGTTACCCGCAGCCTTGTCATGCAGGCATCTACCAGGGTAATGTTCTCTCTGCCGCCCAGAAGCCCGATGATCCGTTCTGCCTGGCTGTTTTTGCCGCCTTTTTGGCCGCCCTGGCTTCCTTCCTCGTCAGAGCCTTCATCCGTATAATTGCCCAGCCGTCCCGGAGTGGCAAATTTGAATTTATCAATCATCACATATGCTGCCGCATAGCCGATGGCAAAAAATACTGCAACGCAAATGATAAAGTTTACCAAGTCTCCTGCCAGGCCCGCTTTCAAGGACATGGGTATCCTGGTGACAAACTCCAGATTGCCGAAAGAATGCAGCCGCAGGTTCACAATTCCAGCCATGGCAAATGCACAGCCCTGCAGCACAGCATAAACCACATACAGCGGAAGGGCGCAAAACATAAACATAAATTCCAAAGGCTCTGTAACACCGGTTAAAAACACTGCCAGCACCGTAGATACAAACATGGAGCGGTAATTGGCCTGTTTCTCCTTATCCACCCTGCGGTACATGGCAAGGGCAATTCCCAGAAGAAGGCCCGTGGCGCCGATCATCTGGCCTACCTTGAATCTTGCAGGGATCACTGTCTCCATCAGGTTCGTATAAGAAGCCATATCCCCTGCATCCTTAAAGTTAATCAGATCCGTAACCCATGCCAGCCACAAAGGATCTTGCCCAAACACCTGAGAACCTGCATTGATGCCTGTCTGAATGGTGTAGGTCCCTCCAAAAGACGTATAGTTCATAGGAATGGTCAGCATATGGTGAAGGCCGAAAGGAAGAAGCAGCCTTTCCAGAGTCCCGTAAATAAACGGAGCCAGCACAGGAGATGTGGAAGACGAATTGGCAATCCACACGCCGAAATTATTGATCCCCGTCTGTACCACCGGCCATACCACTGCCAGAATTGCGGAGATTATCACTGACCACACGATCACCACCATAGGCACAAACCGCTTGCCGTTGAAAAATGCCAGGGCATCCGGAAGCTTTCTATAATTATAATACTTATTGTAAATAATTCCACCTGCAAATCCGGAAATAATTCCTACAAACACGCCCATATTCAGCGCCGGAGCCCCCAGCACCGATGTAAAATACCCGTTTACTAGAATTTCCTTCCCGAACAGCGTGTGAGTCACTGCCTCCGGATCATTAAGCATTGCCGCAGTAACACCGAAAATAGCGCCTGTAATACAGTTAATCAGGATAAATGCAATGATAGCTGCAAATGCGCCGCCGGCCCGCTCTTTTGCCCAGGAACCGCCGATGGCAGCAGCAAACAGAATATGCAGGTTATTGATCACAGCCCATCCGATATTCTCCATGGTGCTTCCCACTGTAAAAAGCATGGTAAGATCTGCTCCTGCCATCTGCACCAGCTTGCCCAGGCTGATCATCAGTCCCGCCGCCGGCATAACGGCAATGACCACCATCAGCACTTTGCCCAGTTTCTGAAGGAAGTCAAAATTAATCTTTCCTTTACTGGATTTCTTTTCCTGGCCTGTTTCGGAGGATTCCTTATTGCCTCCGGCACCCGCTGTCCTACTTTCCGCCGCTGATCCGGAGTTTTGTGTTTCCTCCCCTTTGGCTTCCCCAATGTCTTCTTTCACAGTAAGCACCAGCGTCGTTCCGGCCTTTGTCTGTCCCTCATGGCATTCCAGGCTCTTTCCTTCCATTCCGCCGCAGACAAGAACCGGAGTTATGGGATTTATATTCCTCTCTTCCAAGAACTTCAGATCCACTTTTGCAATGGGATCGCCTGCTTTCACCTTGTCTCCAGGCTTTACAAACACTTCAAAGCATTCACCCTTCAGCCCTACGGTCTCCAGGCCTACATGTATCAAAAGTTCCAGCCCGTCCTCCGTCCGAAATCCGTAAGCATGAAGCGTCTCCGCCACGGAAGCCACCTCTCCATCCACCGGACTTACAATAGTCCCTTCAGCAGGGATCACGGCAATTCCGTCACCGATAATCTTCTGGGAAAATACTGGGTCTGGAACCTGTTCAAGGGGAACTGCAGTGCCGGTAGCCGGTGACAGAATGTTCATTTCCCTTTGGATGCCATTCTTGCTGCTCATCTTTACTTACCTCCTGTTTTCATTAATTTGTACTTTGGGGATTGTAATTTCGGTTTGCATAGTCAATGCAACTTCTGAACGTTATTTGCATATTTCAATGCAATTTCCATGCACATAATATAAGTCTTTTGCATAGTTTTTGCAAGGTTTTTCCTTTGTTTTTCTGCTTTTCTCCTTATTATACAATTTATATACACTACTTTTGTGCAAGATTTACATATGAAAATCACTTTCTTTCACTACCTCTTCTTATTTCGAAAAGTCATGAATATTACAAAACAATTTTCTAATATGTTCTTGCATTATAATTGCATTATATTTTTATATATTACGCATATATTGCATTCTGCTTTTCATCTCTCATTTGCATACACCATTGACATTTCCTTTATTATCTTCTAAAATAATACTAACTATTTATTTTTAGGAGGAATCCTTTTATGGCTGTTACCTTAAAAGACGTGGCTGCCCTTGCAGGCGTGTCCCCGTCCACCGTTTCCAGAACCTGCAGGGATAACCCCTCCATCAGCGAAGAAACCAAGGAAAAAGTCCGCCGGGCTATGGCTTCCCTGGGATACGACCCGGGAATTTCCTCCCAGCCGTCTGCTGCCTCTTTTCAGGGAACTCGGACCATTGGCGTAATTCTTCCCCCTTCCCAGAAAGAGACCTACGAAAATTCTTTCTATCTGGAAGCCATTCGGGGCATCAGCCAATTCTGCAGCCACCGCCATTATATCAATACCATCATTACAGGCCAGAACAAGGAAGAGCTTCTTGAGGTCATCCGTTCCTTAAGCCGCACAGGGCAAGTAGAAAACTTCATCATTCTGTATTCAAAGCAGCATGATCCTGTTATTGACTATCTTTATAATGAAGGGCTTCTTTATGTGCTTATTGGAAAGGCATATCAGTATGCCAACCAGACCATTTACATTGACAACGACAACCTTCTGGCCGGACAGGAGGCAACCGAGTACCTAATAGGCCTTGGCCACCAAAATATTGCTTACCTTGGCAGCGACAGCAGCCTGATGTTTTCCGCAGACAGAAAATCAGGCTACCAGCTGGCTCTGGCCCTCCATCACCTTCCTCAGAAACCAGAAAACTGCCTGGAGGTTCCGTCTGTACCTAAAGACGATTCCAGTGCGCTTCACAGCCTTCTGGAAAGCTCTGACCGTCCTACAGCCATTGTGGTCAGTGATGATATTCTTGCTGTGGCCTTGGAAAGGGTCTGCCTGGAGATCGGCCTGTCCGTACCCAGGGACTTATCCATTATCTCTTTTAATAACTCTTTGCTGGCCAGGCTTACCTCTCCTCAGCTGACCTCCATTGATGTGAATTCCTGCCAGCTGGGAATCGAAGCTGCTTCCCAGATTATTAACCATATGGAAAATCCCAATCTCCTTGCCACAAAGATCATTGTCCCTCATCATCTTATTGAGCGCCGCAGCTGCAAGGCTTTATAAGGCTGCTGGGCTATCGGTGCATTTTGCCTGAAATCGTGAAAAGAGGGTGTTGCAAAATCATCAAATCCGATGATTGAGTGGCGCCCTCACCCTATGTGCAGAGAAATCTGGAACGCTTTCTCTGGTTTTGCAAACTTCTACAGATTTTTGACATACTTTAATAATACTGCCGTTTTTCTGTGGTTTATGCAGTCTCTTTTATCGGAAAGAAATAGCTCTCCGTTCGGTCTTTTTGTATTTTTCCATCTAGTTTATTGATGTTATAGCCCATACAGAGCAAAAGAATCTCAAGTTTTACCTTTGTTTTCCCTGGAAGCAGAAATCTTTGGAATTCGTAGTCATTTTTCAAAACTCCAAATGCCCCTTCCACCTGAATAGGAGCGGTTTATCCGGTTCCTGATCCCTGTCTCACTCAGGATGTTTTCGTAAGATTCCTGTCTTTTTTCCAGAAAACTTTTAGATACATACAGCTTTTTGTTTCCTCTGGCTTTTGTGCATTTTTCTGGCTCTTTGGCAAGTTAGTTGAATTAACACAATACTTTTAAACAAAGAAGAGCAAATTTACATCTGCCATACATCTACCTTTTTATTACTTTTATCTTATTATTATGCCCTTCGGCGGGGCCATTACTGTAATCGTATTTTATTGCGTTCTTAACAGCTTCCAGATCCGACCGAATCAGTTTCAGGAAGCTGTTAATCTCTGTGATTTGGAGGATTTCTGCTCTTTTTATCCAGCTGTCCAGTTCAGTTTCATCTTTCCCTGACAGGAGATTTTTAAAATCAGATACAAGTTTTAGTACCTGTTCCAATTCCGTTTGTCCTTTCAGGTAATATTCTACAGCTCTCCGCTTTTGTCCGTCCGGGATTTGTTCAAGTGGTACATATAACAGCCTTTTTATGTCACTTCTTTTTAATTAATGACTCCGATGCTTCGTTTCCCAGCGGATCCCTTTCATTTTACTGTTATATAAGGAAATCTGGCCAATATATCTTTCGTTAAATTTTTAATATATGGAATCCGTCCACAATCTGTTTCGCATTTGGCAGGGCTTCACTTATGGCAGCTTTATAAGTCCTTGAAAAATCCCTTGTAACAGTTTCTGCACTCTTAAACTTTCTAAGGATTTCCACCACTTCCGGCTGTTGCCTGGAAGAAACCACCTCCAGCCTTTTTCTGGCATCATTGTCAACCAGGATAGAAAAATATAGTTTTCGTTCGCAATGCGAAAAATCATCTATGGATATGTTTTTCACCTCATAATTGATGGCGGGGATTGCTTTTTTTAATAATTCTCAGAATCGTATTATTAAAGACAGATACGTGGCTGCCGGAAATCTGTTTTTCCGCATCTAAAGAGCTGCTTTTCATACCTATTTGATAGATAAATTATTTAGCCGATTTGTTCTTAATGAATTCATGTCCGCAAAGGGGATTGGATAAGCGAATGTCTTATTGGAGCATTTTTCATTTGTACAAAAAACTTGGGTATGGTAATAATTAATTTTACCTAGTACAGCATTGCTTAAATATCAGCGATTAAATTGATAATGGTATACCAGCATATGTCCACTTAAATGGGTGTGCTGTAAAATTGTATTGTTCAATAACGCTCTGGATGCTTGCTTCCAGTTCTTCTACTGACAGGTAGCTTTTCCGTTTCAGCAGCTTCCGGTTAATGATGCCAAACCATTTCTCGATCTGGTTCATCCAGGAACTGTGTTTCGGAGTGTAGACAAATCGGAGCCGGTGGGAAGGATCATGCAGGAAATCCGCCCGGCTTTCCATACTTTTAAGGCTCCCTGTCTTCCCTTTTTTGCCCAGTTCCACACCAGGGGCACATAGCGCAGATAGCAGACCTCGCTCACTCTCAGTCCTGAAGAATACATAGTGGAGGTGATTGCCTTGTGCTTATAATTATCTATGGAATCAATCAGCAGGTTCACCTGTTCCCGTGTAAGGATGACAGGGAGCTGCCTGTCGCATTTCATTTTGGGAATCTTTTTGGGATCCCACACATAGCCCAGGGTATATTCAAAGAAAAAGCGGATCGCCGCCGTAAGGCGTACTACAAAAAGACCATCTCAACTATTTTCACACTTGAGATGGTCTTTACGATTGATAACGCTTAGTTCCTTATAATTATATTCAAATAAACCCAGCCAAACTCAATATCTTCTGCTCATCATCAGAACGGTCCAATTCCAACCACCTGTAAAAAGATTAATATAACCGAACCTATGACAACCCATATCCAAAGCAGTCCTTTAAAGAATTTAAACCAATGGCCAAAGGTCAGATTCCCTGCTTCCAAAAAACCCACAAGGCCGCTGTTATACGGAAGTACAAAGTTGGTAAAGCTGTCGCCAAATGTATAAGTAACGCTTAACAACTGCTGGTTAATTCCAAGTACCTTACAAACTGGTCCCAAAATCGGCAGAAGAAGAGGCATCTTTCCGTTTAATGAAGGAACGAACAGATTAACAATGGCAACTGCAATCATAATACCTATCGGCGCCAAAATTACCGGCCAGGCTCCCAGCCCTTTGCACAAATAATAGATAATGGTGTTGATAATGTTTCCGCTGGACAGAATATTTGTTACAGATGTAGCCATGCCAATAATCATATACGTACTGGTGAGTGCTTTTACGCCAACAACAAACCCTTTGGAAATTTCCGATAGACTGGCTTTGCCAATCAGCCCGCAGACTACTCCCATAATAAAGAAAAGCGCTGCAATTTCATAATTTCCCCAGTTAAACGAAAGCCCGCCATAAATCATCAAAGCAAATAACCCTGCCATAATAATCATCACAAGGGCATGTCCTGCCGTAACCTTGGGATACTCCGTTACCTTAAACGCCGCAATCTGTTTTCTCCGCTCATCGCTCATATCCGCAACCACACTGGCAGAAGGATCTTTTTTCACTTTCTCCGCATAGCGAATCAGATAAATTATCGTCACCAGATAAAATATCATCATAATTGCAAACCGGTATTGTACCCCTGAATAAGCAGGCAAACCCAGCATACTTTGTGCCGCCGCGGTGCCAGGGGAAATCGGTGCGCCAATTGCGCCGACTACCGTTGCCAAAAGCACCATGGCTGTGCCGGTAAAATCATCGTATCCCAAAGCAAGGGCTAACGCTATGCACATTGGCGTGAAAGGAATAAATACATGAGGAATTACTGCACAGGACAAAAAGGTAAAGATTAAAAATACAATCCATAACGCTTTCTTCCCGTTCCCCTTCGTTTTTTCCAGGGTAAGGCCGATAATCGCATCAACAGTACCTGTTCTGCGTATAACCTCAAACGCACCGGATCCCGCCGCAATCAGCACAATAATGCCAATGGATTTTTCAAATGCCTTAGTAACCATCAACGGAATCTTGAGAAAACTAATAGGCGTCCTGGGTATGGCATGGAAGGTGGCAATATCAATAATTTTATTCCCTGCCTCATCCACTGTTTCCGCAAATTCCCCTGCCGGAATCAAAAAGGTGAGAATAACAGCAAATATAATGATAATTAAAACTGTTACAAGTGGGTCCATTCCCTGCTTTGTCTTTGCGTCTTTTCCCATAAAAGAGTCCTCCTCTCACTGCAAGCAGCCATTAAACCTCCAGTTTTGTAATCTGCACATACTGCTGGCCGGCATGCATATCACGCTCATACTTCTGACCCTGGGGCAGTTCTCTGGGATAGGAAATCTTAATCACATTTAAATCAGGAATATGGAACAGCTTCACTTCCTCCGGCCGGACATGATAAACTTCTGCTACCTTTTCTGCAGTAATGCTTTTTGATGCCGAAAGTTTTTCAAATATCGCTTTTTCCCCGCAGAAAATATCGACCGTCACCATAAACGGCCCTGCATTTTTTGACCTTACGTAATATGCGGTCTCGCCAATCGTTGCCATTATGCCTTTCCTCCTTTTCCATCTATCTCTACTGTGGTCATTCGCAGCAATTCGAAAGGATCATCCATTTCTACCACATGATAAAGCTTAAATTCATAAATTTTACCTTTTACCACTTCTGCCGGTGAAAACGGAAATGCAAAAGATGGCGTAGGACGGTTTTTCTCCACTTCAAAATGAAGCAGCAGTGGATTCATAACTTTCGCAATCTGTGTAGCCAATTCCTGCTCATCGGCCGTTACAGTCAGAAGCACACCGATTTCATTGGGCACATAGCCTTTCGGTACATCACCTCCGTAAACGGCATTATATCCATAGGGGCGAAGCGAGAAGGAATACCTAGTGTTATCATAGCCAAGCCGATCAAGCTTACTCTGGGCAAATGCCCTCAAGTTTTCCAGCCATCCAAGAGGATTTTTCATAATAATACGATCACGAATGCCAACCAGGGTAATCGTCTGATATCCGGCCGGGCCTGCGCCCTCAAGCTTCATCGTATATACATCTGATTTTTTTATGGAAGAATTTTCCACCCTTACACGGCCATTTTCCAGCTGTGTATAAACTGCCTTGCTGGTATCAATCACAACCCCTGGTTCAACAAGATGAAATGGATCGGAATTTTCGTAAAGCAGATGCGCAGATACGGTATATGGCGTACAAGTACTATCAGACGCAGTTGCCTCAACTTCAAATCCAGTTTCGTCAACAGTCATAAAAATACCGCCATTCTGTGGATTGGTACTGCATAACGGGCCGCATTCACACACTTTAGCCCCATGCCATGCCGCGGCCTCATTACATCCCATAATAATCGGCATACAGGCAAGAACTGCCGTATCCGTTGCCCGGCCGCACAATACGATATCCGCACCGTCTTTTAATGCTTTGATAAATGGTTCCGTCCCCGCAGCAGCAACAATATGAGAACAACTATCCAGAATCTCTTCATTTACTTCGACTCTCGTTCCCAATGGTTTAATCTTTCCGCAACGCAGCTTGTCTTTCATAACATCAACCGACTGCTCCGTATAAACCTTTACGATCTTGGCAGAAAATCCTTCTTCCTCCAGAATCTCCCTGCAAATTTCTTCCATAAAGTCTACGCCGTCGTCTACGCCGCAGGTACCGCAGCTTCCGATGGTAATGGGAATATTGTGCTGGTGAGCACCCACAATCATCTTTCTTGTATCATTTTTTAAAGCTTCTCTTGCATATTTGCACTTACCGTTCCCCAGATAATATGGGCCGGAATCCGTCGATCCGCCGTCCACGGAAATAATATCCGGGTTTAATGCCATTCCATTCTCAAAAGCTTCATCGCTAATACCCGTACCTAATGCGCCATAAGGCACAAATACCTTACATACATTCATGGCTGTCATCCTTTCTATGCTTATTTGGCCGCCAATTTCAATATACTTCCCGCCTTAATAGAAGTAATTTGATATTCGCTTAAATGATGAATCAGAGGATACTCTTCACCCTTTGTCACATTCTTAATTTTAATGGTATTCTTATCCAGGCAATTCAGCAAATCTTTGATTTCTAAAACATCTCCCTCATTGATTCTTCCATAGTCTGCTTCGTTCTTAAATTCCAAAGGCATAATACCAAAGTTTGCCAGATTCTGGCTGTGAATTCTCGCAAAGGAAACTGCGATAACCGCTTTAATGCCAAGATATTTCGGAGCAAGGGCTGCGTGTTCTCTGCTGGAACCCTGGCCGTAGTTCTTTCCTGCTATAATAAACCCGCCTTGCTTTTCTTTGCACCGGCTGGCAAAGGAGGCGTCAATACCGCTGAACGCATATTCTGATATGGCAGGAATATTAGAGCGGTACGCCACTATCTCCGGAAGAGCCGGGATAATATGATCCGTGGAGATGTTGTCTTCAACTTTAATCACAGCCTCCCCGGTCACTGAATCCTGTAATTCCGAAAATTCAGGAAGCCCTTTGATATTTGGCCCCTTAATAACTTCTGCCTCCGATCCGTCTTCCGCCGGGGGAATGATCATGCGGTCATCGATATGGTAGCGTTTTGGTTCCTGATAATCCCTTAGCTGTTCGGAAGCTTCCTCTGCCGTGGAAAGCGTTCCCTTCAGGGCAGTCATTGCCGCTGTTTCCGGACTGACCAGATACACCTTTGCGTCCTTGGTTCCTGAACGCCCTTCAAAATTCCGGTTGTTCGTGCGGACAGAAATTCCTCCCGAACACGGTGACTGGCCGGCGCCGCCGCATGGCCCGCAAGTGAGTTCAAGAATTCTGGCCCCGGCATCAACAATATCGTTGAGCCATCCTTCCTCTGTCAGCATATGCAAAACCTGTCTGGAAGCAATGCTTACGCTGAAGCTGACATCCGGATGAACCTGCTTTCCTTTCAGAATTTTAGCAATATTGACCATATCGTGATAATTGGCATTGGTACAGGAGCCAACCCACACCTGATTCACCTTCATCTCCTTTAAATCCGTTACCGGTACAACACGGTCAGGCATATGGGGCTGTGCCACAAGAGGCTCCAACGTATTCAAATCAATCTCAATTATCTCATCATAGTCAAAGCCTTCTCCTGTTTTTAACTCGACAAAGCATTCTTCCCTGCTCTCCGCTTTCAGAAAATGTCTCGTCTGCTCATCTGATGGAAATACGGAAGTGGTAAGCCCCAGTTCGGCTCCCATATTACAGATAGTCGCTCTCTGCGGCACGGTAAGCGCTTCTACACCAGGCCCGCTGTATTCAAAAACTTTACCGACGCCTCCTTTTACGGAGCAGCGCCGCAGCAACTCAAGAATAATATCCTTTGTGGCAACATACGGCTTTAATGTCCCCGTCAAACGGACATTCACCACTTTTGGCATCTTCACATGAAATGGTTTTCCCGCCATAGCCAAAGCTATATCCAAACCCCCCGCTCCCATGGCCAGCATACCAAGAGAACCGCCATGGGGAGTATGGCTGTCTGAGCCAAGCAGTGTTTTTCCGGGAACCCCAAAACGCTCCATATGCAGCTGATGACAGATTCCGTTTCCCGGCCTTGAAAAATAAATCCCATGCTTCCGGGCTACAGTCTGCAAAAAGCGATGGTCATCCGCATTGCGAAAACCTACCTGAAGACAGCTGTGATCCACATAACTGACCGATAATTCGGTTTTGGCCTTCGGAATACCGATACTTTCAAACTGAAGGTATGCCATAGTTCCTGTGGCATCTTGTGTCAACGTCTGATCAATTTTTAATGCAATCTCACTTCCGGCGACCATGTCGCCGGAAACGAGATGTGATTTGATAATTCTTCTTGTTAAATTCTCTGCCACGTCATTATCCTCCTCACTCTCTTCTTTATCTGCAGGATACGGATTAGAACTTCAGCATTTCCATAAAATCACGGATGTTGTCAAAGGAATCAATCTTCCAGATAGCATCCTTAATCTTTTCCGCCTGTTCCCGTGACATTACACGGCTGGCACAATCAAAATACTTTTCCTCTAACTGCTGGTCAGAAATGGGATTCGTGGTATTGTCGCCTACAGGTTCAAGAATGGTTGTATCGTACACGCTTCCGTCCTTCATCGTAATTACGGAACGCCCTCCGGCTCTATGATGTACATTAAAGGTATCCGGGTCTGCATGGACATATACCTTTCCAATCAGTTCCTTAATCCCCGCATCCTCATATTTTTCCTTCGTGTACTGGCTCAGTCCAACGGTTCTGTCGGTAATCGCAACCGCAGTAAGGAAATAAATGCTGTGGTCCGCACTTTCTTTATTAAACGGATACTTCTTGGACGGATCCCCTGTATGCTCGGAAACACGTGTAGACGCATAGATATCAACCCGTGCCACATCTTCCGGATGGATATCGTTTTTCTTCGTATTTTCCAGAGTAGCAAAAATATGCCCGGAAGCTGTACGGCTTGCTACAACCGGTTTGTATTCTGCATCTTCAATAATAAAATGACCAAGGCCATTAATCAGCGTATCAAAATTGAAATCACCGTTAAGAACTGTTTCATTAAAACCTTTTTCCCCTTCCAGAACCCGAACCGGTCCGGTAAATCCTTCTTTAGCAAGCATTGCCGCCAAAATACCGGTATGACAGGAATAAGCGTGACGGATATTCTTGGCCATGGTATTTACTTCGCCTGCAGTATCCAGGATACCCAGAACCATATCACGGCTTCCGCCAATCCCCAGCGCATTTTCCATTTGCTCTACCGTCAGCTTCAGAATACGGCCGCATACCAGCGGGCTGACAAAACTTGCCCGAGTATCCATATTCCATCCTCTGGCTTCAAGAGACTTATTTTCAATCGAACGGAGAATACGTCCGGAAAGTTCATATCCAAGCACAATATCTACAATGAGTTCTTTGCCGCTGATATTTTCCGACTCTCCAAGAGAAAGGCAGATAGGTATAATCTCACTGGGGTGACTGGCTGCCACCATTTTTCCCATAGGGAATCCATATCCATCGTTATAGTCCCAATATCTGGTCATGCATCCATTTGCCAGGGCCGCATACTGGGGCAATGTCTTCTTTCCGCTGCCGATAATGGTAGCTGTTCCATTTACATTAAAGCTGTCCAGCACTCTCCACATAATTTTTACCGCATCAGCTCCTTTGGCAGCAAAGGTAACGCCCAATGTGTCCAGAAGGGTCCGCTTTGCTTCATGAATCACTTTCTCCGAAAGCTCGTCATAGTTCAATCCCAAAGAATACTTTGCTAACTTTTCTGCCACATTAACAGCGTTTTCATTGATGTTGCCCATAACTCATATCCTCCTTAATTTTTCATTTTCGGTTGACGTTTTTCAACGTTTTTCAATCCTGATAAAAGGTTAACAGATACGCCAAATATTGTAAAATACATAAAAACTTTGGGTATAAAGGAAAAAGATATAGACAAATTTCTCATTCTTGACAAGATATGGCAAAGAAGTTATAGTAAAAAAAGGAGGGAAATAGCAATGAATATTAAAGATTTCAGTTATGTTGCCGCTGTTGTTGAATATGGTTCCTATTCCAAAGCCGCTGAAGCATTATACCTTTCGCAGCCCTCTTTAAGTGCATATATCCGCGGGCTGGAAAAGCAATTAGGAATCCGCTTTTTTAAAAATGACCGGACAACATTGACAGCAGAAGGAGAACTTTACCTTTCTTATGCCCGACAAATTATTGACCTGGATACACGATTAATGAAAGATTTAGCGCAGATGCAGCGGATAAAGAGCCAGCATTTCCTTATTGGAATAACCCTTGGGCGAGGGGATCAGTATCTCGATACCCTGTATTATATGCTTAACCAGCCGGATTCTGCCTTTTCCGCCACCTTCCGCATTGATACCTCGCAGAATCTGATACGGAAAGTTTTATCCGGTGAACTGGATTTAATTCTGCTTAACGACCCTATGGATACCAAAAACATGTCCTATCAAACTATATTCGCAGACCGCCTGATTCTGGCTATTCATAACCATCATCCGGCAACACAAAAAGCCTATACCGTTCCCGGCAGCAAATATCGCTACCTACCGGCAGAGGCCCTTTGTGAGCTTCCCTATATTCTGTTTCCCAAAGGCCGGAATATGCGGACAGTTTTTGATACCTTTTGCAAACATATGAACATAACGCCCCAAATTGTACAGGAGGTTTTAAGCGTTCGTTCCGCCTGCAGGCTGGTATCCCGCGGACTGGGAGCAACCCTCTTATTCGACATTCCCCAGGAATTAAGCTATTTAACTGGGGAAGCCGACTGTTACTACGTGGACACAGAGGATCTCAACGTAGATTTCGTAGTTGCCTATGATAAAAAACGCCCCATTGAACGGGCATGTAGCAAGGTAATCAAAGAAATAAAGGACTCCATTAACTCCATGTCCTGAACAGATTCCTTTCCACCATTTTCCATAATTGAGATACCACCCCTGCTCCTATTCTTCTTCTTGAGGAAGCTTTCGGAAAAATCGCATTGCCAACAGCGCAGACGGCAAAAGGGAAAGCAGGCAGGCTGCAGGGTAAGCCTCCTGTATCCCTGCCAGTCCTCTGTACCGGGAAAGGATCATCAGCGCAGGTATCATAAACAATCCATTCCGCATAACACTAAGCAGCAATGCTCCCGCCCTTTTCCCTGTACTTTGGTAGAGCATTTCTGCTGCCATGCACACAGGAAGTACTAGCTGTGCCAGCGCCTGCAGCTTAAGAGCCCTGGTTCCTACCCGGATTACCTCCGGATCATCCCTGAACAGGCGGAGCAGATTATCCGGCTGAACCATGACTGCCCCGGTTAAAAGAGCCATTGCCCCTGCCGCAGACAACAGCGTGACACGGTAAGCTTTACGCACACGC
Source organism: uncultured Hungatella sp. (assembly GCA_949879025.1). Classification (GTDB taxonomy): domain Bacteria; phylum Bacillota; class Clostridia; order Lachnospirales; family Lachnospiraceae; genus UBA3402. The sequence goes on from CATLBO010000063.1 coordinate 16,901, forward strand.
TTGTACTTCCCCGCTCCGTAATTAAATCCGCAGACCGGCTGAAATCCCTGTCCGATTCCCAGCGCTATGGCAAATACAAAAAACATAATCCGTGAAACAATGCTCATGGCTGCTACCGCAGCGTCTCCATAGGCTCCCGCCTCCATATTGAGTAAAATCGCAGAAATACTGGTAAGCGCCTGCCGGCTCATGCTTGGCAGCCCTGTTGTAATAATGTCGGCATAAACGCCCGGCTTGCGGCTGATTATCCTAAAAGAAAGACAACACTGTGTTTTTCCGGTAAGAAACGGCGATACCAGGATGCAGAAACCCGCTAACTGCGATAAAGCCGTAGATAATCCTGCTCCTGCAATTCCCATCTTGAGTATAAACATAAAAATTATATCACCGAAAATATTCAACACTGCGCCGGACAGCATACCCGCCATGGCAAACAGCGCTTTTCCTTCATACCGGAGAATGGTATTCATAGCGCAACTGGAAATCATAAATGGCGAAGATAAAAGAATATAAATCATATATGTCCGTGTGTACGGCGCTATGGTTACGGTACTTCCCAGCCGAATAACCAGTGTATCCAGCCAGCAGAACCCTCCAATCCCAATCAAAATCCCAATCAGCAGCGAAGAAAAAAAACCAGTTGACGCCACCGCAGAAGCATCACTTATCTGCCGCTGTCCAAGCTTACGTCCAAGAATGCTTCCGCTCCCCTGGCCAAAAAGAAAACCAACTGCCTGGAGAATAGCCATAAATCCAAACACAATACCCACGGCGGCGCTGGCGCTTGTCCCCAGGCATCCCACAAACGCCGTATCAGCCATGTTATAAATATTGCTGATCATCATGCTGATAACCGCAGGAACCGATAGTCGTACAATCAGCTGGGCTACAGGGGATTTTGTCATCTTCTGGTAATAAGCGTTTCCATCCTCATCCGCCCATGGTTTGGAGCCACTGGGGTTCATAGCTCCTCCGGCCGCTCATCAAGGGAAGTTGTAAAAGGGAAAAGGTTTTGTTTATGCAAATCGTTAACCAACTCATTTCCAATTTCTCTGTCCGGATGATAATGGATGCCAAATAAACGCTGTATCTCGTGAAAATATCCTCGGCTGACAGTTTCCTGGATAATCTCTTCCGTCTTTTCAGCAGAATAAACCGTTTCCAAGGCCCTCCTGAATTTATCAATGCGCTCCGTCCGGGCATTGGAATCCGTAGGAACCGGCAATTTTCTTCCCTCATATTTCTGATCAAATGCCTGGCAAATCTCTGCCTCCCCCAATGGAGGATACTCCCCTTCAAAAACCAGCATATCCAGAGAAAGCTTTTTCGGTTTCGGCGTCAGGTTTTTGGGATAGCCCATGCTTAGCAAAATAACCGGGTACGTCATGTCCGGCAGATGATACATCTCCTTTAATCCCTTGCTGCAGTCCATTACATGCCCGATAAAACAGGAGCCGATTCCATAAAGCCATGCTGCGGTCTCCATAGCCTGTGCGCACAGCACGGCATCATCCCATGCAATAAAAAAATGATTCGTGCTGTAATTTTCCACAAACGGCGCCTGTCTGCACTGGCTGTATACCGCAAGTTTATGCCAGTCCATCAATACCAAAAGATTCACATCCGCATTAGCAATAAAGGGATAGTTTAACATTTTGGCCAGCTTTTGGGATTTTTCCCGGTTACGTTCAACAATAATTGAATACGGCTGCAGATTCCCTCCGCTGGCAGTATTAATTCCGGCTTCCAGGATATGCTCCAACACGTCATCCGGAATCCGTTCATCCCTGAAATTTCTTACGGTCTGTCTCTGTGCCATCCGTAAAACGGCGCCTGCATATTTCTTCTGTTCCATAGCTTACCTCACTTTCAACATTATTCCAATCAAGCTGTTCCAACTAAGGTATAGCATATAAAATTCAGCCGGACAAATACAAAATTCTTATTTATGTATAGACCATCCCTATATGGCTATAGCTTATTTATACTTTCCCATTTTTCTCCCATGTTTTATACTATCTTTATCCAAATATCTGCCATATTAAATATATCCAAAGGGAAAGGAGTACTTGATTAATGAACCATTATGTGTATGTAGGATCCCGTACCAGCCGTGAACGAAATGCCCATGGGAACGGAATTGAAGTCTATCAGACCGATTACAGTACCGGACAGTGGACACATATCCAGACTGTCAGCGGGCTTGAAAACCCATCTTACCTGTGCATGGATAAAACCCGAAAGTATCTGTATGCAGTACACGGGGATAAAACCAATGCAAGCGCCCTGAAAATCGACCACGAAAACGGAAAACTCCAGCTTCTGAATACCGTTGAAATCAATGGACAGAATCCTGTTTATCTGCTTCCGGATAAAACAAACCAGTATATCTTAATTGCCTGTCTTGGCACAGATAACATCGTCGCCGTGTGCAGAAATCCAGACGGCACGCTGGGTAACGTGGCCTATAATTATGGCCTGCCTGGCAAAGAAGAAGGTATGAATTCCTGTCCCCATCAGATATTTTATGACAAAGATGAGAAGTTTCTGATTGTATCCGCAAAAGGAGGCCGTAATATTACCACCGGTGCAAAGCATGGAATTAATGTATTTACCTTCTCCCCGGAAAATGGGTTTACCGAAGTATATTCGTTAGGCGGAAGAAATCTGGATGAATGCCGCCATGTTGCCATTCATCCAAACAATCGATTTGTATATCAGGTCAATGAACGCCGGAACGTAGTCCTTTCCTGTCTTTTGGATAATGAAACCGGCAAATTAACCCCATTCCAGACTTCCCAGACCTTGCCGGATAACTGCGCCGATCCGAAACTGATTCTTGCCAGCGGAATTGACATCACCAAAGACGGAAAATACGTCTATGTATCTAACCGCGGCCATGACAGTATTGCGCTTTATCAAGTAGAGCAACTCAGCGGTAAACTGCAACCTGCCGGTTTTATACCGACTATGGGCGATTTCCCACGCTTTCTTGGGCTTGATCCGGAATCACGCTTCCTTTATGCCGCTAATGAGCGAAGCGATACCATTGTCCAATTTGAAGTAAACAAAGATGGAAACCTGACATACACAGGAAACACCATAAAAACCGGAAGTCCTGTCTGCATTCTGTTTGCGAAATTTTAATTCCACATAATACCGAAAAGCAGCTGTAACAGCATTTTGCAATCGTTACAGCTGCTTTTCTTTACAGCTAATCATGGCTATACATAGAAACTGCCGCATAATGATACTGCTTTTGTGTATTGCATCATTTTCACCGCTACATAAACCGCAACCAGCAGTTCCGTAACCGGCATGGCAAACCAGATCGCATTTGCCCCCGCCACAACCGGAAGAATACAGATTAATATCCCGCTGACCACAGCGCCTCTGGAAACAGAAACAACAAAGGAAGCCATAGGTTTCATCAGCACCTGAAAATAGTAGGTAGAAAAAATATTAAACGGAAGCAGCAGGAAAGAAATTCCATAACTGCTAATAATATCCGGAGCTATAGCCAGAATTTTCTCCGTCGGCGTCATAAAAATACGAACGAAAAGATTTGGGGCAAAAACAGCGAGCGCAGTCCAGACCATTCCGAATACTGCCGCCGTTCCTAATGCATATTTTAAAATCTGTACAATACGTTTTCCTTTCCCTGCGCCAAAATTCGCAGAGAATAGCGGCTGTGAAGCCTGACCAATACTGTATGCGCAGCACTGGACAAACGTGCTGATATTAATAATAATACCATAGACTGCCAATGTGTCCGTTCCCAGATATTTTAGAATCTGTCTGTTGAACAGCATTGTAAGAATTCCCATGGCAACATCAATAAAAAAGGTAGAAAACCCGGTTATACAGATGG
>CATLBO010000064.1 GCA_949879025.1 uncultured Hungatella sp.
ACATCTAATTATCATACACGTTTTTCAGGCAGATTCTAATCTGTTTGTTTGCTATGCGTAAAAATTTAATTCATATAATATATGTGCTGTTCTTGTTGTCTTCTTCCGTTAAACTTAATGACATTAACCCCTCCTTGTCTTTCACTCCGCTTGCATTAAATTTATTGCCGCAGTCATGGCACACCCAGTATTCCTTTACCTTTGTATTACTCTCGCTCCCGCACAGCCCGCACAACAGCCCTATCGGACCAAGAAGCAACAGCCCGCAGCATGCATCTCCCGAATCAAATCCTTTAGAATAGGTCTCTGACGTGGTCACGTATTGGCAATTTTCCCCCTTGCATCTTGGACATTTCATAAACTTTTCCTCCTAACTTGTCAATTTGACTATTACATCTATCTGTATAGACAACAATCCATAGCCGCCCAGCAGCCCTGTGATAAAACGCAAGAGCTGCACCGATTCCCTCCATCCCACATACTGTGTGATTCCATCAATTGCCATTGGCAAAATTAAGATCCCATATACCCAATATGGCATCACTGCACAGTTATATAAGAAAACCGCCCCTATATACCCTGCCAAAAGCCCCGTGCATCTGGCGCATAAAGGAAACTGGAACCCTCTGATGAAAAAGCTTCTCTCTGCTATCTGATGGCATCCTAACCTTGCCCCAAATTCCATCAGTTTTAACCATAATTTTAATTTTCCATCCATATTTTCATTTGGCACAACTATTCTCCATTTTCAAATATCATATCCAAAAGCATCAGCGATACCTCTGGGGCCTCCTGCACAACATTATTCACCACAACCACCACCATAAAAAGACTGTCATGAAATCCAAGATTACTGTTGTCCACTTTTTTCTGCGCAGCCATTCAATTTCATCTATGAACCCATCGTCATTTTTCTGGATCTCTACCGGAGAGTAATTAAATTCCCTCAAAAATCCAGAAGCCTCCGCCTTTTGTCTAATTGGTATTTTTATCACTTTTCCTGAGTGCAGCTTTATCCTGATCTGCCTTGACATCATGATTTTTACATAAACCAAAAACGGCAGCAAAGCCAAGCCATATGTAAACGGCATCAACAAGCCAATCGCGATCAAACGAATCCAGCCTAATATCCCCCAAGCAGGCACCAGCGGAAGATCTATACTTTTCACGTCCCGCTTATGGAACTGCTTTTTATTTGGATAAAAAAACACCGTAATTTCCCCACGCCCTTCTACCCTTACGTCTGTATGCATTTCTATAATTCTCCCTTTTCTACCTCCCCGGACTCCAACAAAATGAAACTCTTTACTTTCTGGTTCTGCAAATTCAGACTCCTCCTCACTTTTGAATCCGCATATTGGACATATACTTGACTCTTCCGGCATTTCTTTTCCACAATTCCTACAAAACATTTAAAATTTCTCCTTTCTTCACAGACTATATTGTTTTACTAACTTATATATTTATAAGGATTTCCAACGAAAATCTTTAAATAGTTTGAATAGTTACTATCTCAAACTTCCCACAAGATTTTGCTATGCAAAACCTTGTAATAAATAACTCATTCCTTTATTCTAACAGCCGCCTTAGACATATCCTGTCATTCTGTAAATTTTTCTTCATTTAATTTTTCTTAAACCTCCAATCTCTTTTTATCATCTTTTTCCAAGCATTCCATAACCTTTCTCAACAGTGTTTGACATCTTTTATTCATTTTTGTTGCTTTTAGCTATATTTTATCACATTATGTTGCTATTTGCTAGTGTAAAAGTATAGCTTATGGATATATCTTTAATTTATGGAGGAGAAACATGGAAAACGATAAGATTGGTCAGAGAATCAAAACACTGCGTAAATCAAAGGGCATAACGCAGGAGCAGTTATCCGAAACAATTAACGTCAGCCCGCATTATATCTATGAGATTGAACGCGGGCTTAAGCAAATGTCCCTTGAAACTTTTATATCGGTTGCCCGTGCATTAAACGCCTCCGCTGACTACCTGTTATTCGGAACGTCTCATTGTGATGACCCTGATTCAACCGGCAACGAACAGCTTGATAATATGATCCGCTCGTTATCTCCCCATAAGAAGGAATCCATTACAAAAATCATTCACACAATATTGCCTTTATTAAAATGACGTATATCCTTGTGAGACACTTTACCACAAGGATAATTTCATGTAGTGATTCCATTCCGGCACATTGCCGACAGCATTGCTAATTTCATTTTCATATGTCTTTCTTCGTCTTTCTCCTTGATTATCGCAATTTAAAAAACACTAAACGCCTTACAATAAACAGACGTGAGGGATGCCCTGAAAGCCTGCACCCCAAGGCGTCCTATTTAACTCCTATGTATTTTTCACAGAAGCAAGCCTCAATTATCCGTAAATCCGTTCCGCATACACTCCGCAAACAGCCATGAGGCATACTGGAACCCTTTTACAAAACCTTCCTCCTCCGCTTTATAGGCGATGAAATACAGGCTGTCCCTACATTCTTCAAGCTCCTGCCCGTCCATCTTCTCCATGCCTTTCAGCAGGTTTAAGATTTCTTCCTCTATGCCTTTGGGAACACTCCCTTTCCCGCCATGCTTCTGCAGCAGACTGTTATAAATGCCCCGAATCATTCCGTCCATATCTTTTACCTCTCTTTCCGCGCCTTTCCCGGCGCATCCTTTTCTGTATAGTTTCCGGCACAGAAAAACCGGGACTCAATTGCCCCGGTTCTCTGCCAATGCCAATATTACAATAACAGACAAAAATACCGCATCCCCCGGCATGGGGAATCCATTTCATTTTTCTGCCACTGTCCCTATTTTCCTTAATACAGCTTCCCGGCGTTCCTCCTCCGGAAGGCTTGCCGCATAGCAGTTCCATACCAATATATATGCATACCCCTTCATTTCTTCCAGCCCTCCCGGTCCTATCCCATATGCGCGCCCGTTTTCATAAGACGTTGTGTTCACAATGAAATGGATATGGAGGTTGTCGGTATCGTCGTGGACCCAGAACACTGTCTGCCAGCCGGTGAAAAAATACCCGGCAACACGATACCCTATCTCCAGAGCCTCGCCGGTTCCTATATACTTCATTTCCTCCCTGCTGAATGACAGGACATAATGCAAGACCTGTCTCTTATCCTCTTTGCGGAAATACTTCTTTACCTCCTCCATCTGGCTGTACATGCTGTCCGCATCCCCGAGCAGCAGCCCCTGCGCACCGCACACGTTCTCCCCGCCTGTTTTCCCATTGGCGGCATAAAGGACAAGGTTCCTGAAGTCGCTCCCCTTCTGGTAGACTTTGTTCATAGCTTTAAAGACCGGCATAATTCCCTGACCTCCTCTAGCATTTTCTCTGTTTCCTCCTGAACTTCAATACCTGCGTCGATCTTGTTCAGGCTTGTCTTCATCCTCTGCACGGCTGTCCTCTGCATGGTGTCCAGCCCGCACCTTCCCCGCTTGTTGATCGTGGAATTTAGCACAAAATTCCCCAATCTCATCCCTTTACGTTCTGCCATGCCATATAATTTCTTTTTTTCCTCCTCTGTGCATCGGAACTCAACTTTAGCGTCCTTCATTTTCAATCTCTCCTATCCATAAATTTTTTACTTTAGTGTTTATTGATTATTTTTTCTTAATGGAAGCCTCCATTGATTATCTATCCGTGCCCTGCCTTGATTTTAAGTAAACCTACCTATAATTATTGTTTTCATTATCCTGTCTTTAGGAATCTGTTCTTTTTTGTTTCTTCCTTAATTGTTTTTATCCACAGACAGGGAATCCCAAATGCATTTTTCCCTATATTAACAGGATTACGGAAATGTCGGACAAATTACCGGGAATGATTTGGAATTAACAAATGAGTAAACAATAGAAGAAAACTGTATCTGAGATTGGAGGAATCCCCATGTACCAGGACGAGCTATCAGATTTAATAACCGTAGACGAGCTCTGCGAACTCTTATTCATCGGGAAGAATGCCGCCTACCGCCTACTGAACGCAGGGGAAGTCAAGGCGTTCCGCATCGGGAGGGTTTGGAAAATCCCCAGGGAATCCGTGCATGAGTATGTCAGGCGGAAAAGCCGCCTGTAACATCGCCAGGAAAAATGCCCAAAAAACTGGAAAATCCCCGGAATTTTTTCCTTCCGGGGACTTGCCGTTTCAATATCGTATATTTTTATTTGGAATACCAATTTCAATGGGATTCCGGAACTCCAGGAATCCCCGGCATTGGCACAAGCTGTAATTTACAAAGCCTACGCAAGCTGCTTTCCGTATTTCTCCAGATAGGCTGCCGCCTGTTCCCGGGACAAGCCAATTTTTTTCTGTAGCCTTTCTAAAATGGCTACATCATCCAGTCCATCATCCTGCCCCATTTCTATAATCATCTGTGCCTTTCCTTGATATATTCCCTGCTGTATTCCCTGCTGCATTCCCAACCGTATCAACTTCTCCGATTCCGTCTCAATCACTGTTCCACCCATAATATTCACCAGCCTCTCTTCATTCTTATTTCCATTGGTAATATGTGTAATAATCGTATTCACAAACCCCATCAGGTCTACGATTTCATCATCCGACAGCGCGCCTTCCTTGTGCAGGCGCAGCATTTCATCCCTGAAATATTCCAAATCCCCTGCCGCGTCTTCTATGCTTCCCCCGGACGTAGTCTCTTTCTCGTACCGCGCGATATAGAAAGGGATGTAAGGGAACAGCCGCTTTTCTACAATATATTCCTTTGTAAACTCCTCCAGAATTACATTCGCGGATTCATAATCCACGCTCTGCCCATCCGGGAATGTAAACGTAATCCTTGTCGTTTTCGGGGTCCTGTCCGTCCTCTTGACATAGATGACGGAAAACCTCGGCATTGGAATGACCGCATGGCCAATGTCCCATGACGCGAACTGCCTCGCGACGATAAAAGCATACTCGGCAATCCTGACTGCCATAGAGCCGTCATCGTAGCTCTGGCATTCCAGCAGGTAAACTTCACTTCCAATCTTCATCAGAAAGTCTGAAATCTTCTCCTTTATGTCGCTGCTCCCATCCGCTGTCTCATCCTCCGTCAGGTATCCTTCCGACGGCAGGACTTCAACCTCAGCGTCCATTGGGTATTCTTTTCCAAAAATGTCATTGATGACCGAAATGAAAAGCCGCTTATGCTTGCTTTTCATGGTCTTAAACACATTGTCGTAATCCGGCGTATTCTTCTGCATGTCTTCTCCCTTGCAATGATATTATCTTCTTTCAGAAGATTTAATATCCTGTTTTTATTATATCGGCAAACCCCGGCCAATGCAACAGAAATCTTCTCACTCCCGCCAAGGGCCGCGCTATACTTATGTATGTATGAATTTAGGAGCGTCTTCTTTTTTCCTGACTATCTTCTCCTCCGAAAAGCTAAAATAGCCGTCCCTCGCTATAATGATATGGTCGCAGAACAGGACTCCCAGCAGTTGTGCCGCCTCCCGTATCCTCTCTGTCACTCTGAAATCCTCCCCTGTCGGCTGGCTGCGCCCTCCGGGATGGTTATGCACGGCCACAATGTCCGAAACCCCGCACAGAAGCGCGCGCACAAAAATCTCCCTCATCCCCACTACAGCGGCATGGCATGTCCCATGCGCAACCTCAAAAAAGCCGACCGGCTTACACCCTGCATTCATGCAGATAAGGTACATATACTCCTCCGCCTTATCCGACAGGCCAAACAATCTTTCCATGACCTCCACAATCTTTTCCGGGCTGTCCAAATTGTCAATGTCCGCATATTCCTTAGAAAATTCCTCCACTAAAACATTCTTCCCGCTGCCGTCAAGGACAGCGTCATACTTCTGTATTTTCATCCCTGCCACTTCCCTTCTGTCCTGTTTTCCATTTCTCCCTGTTCCATCTCCCCAACAAGTCCTATGCCGGAATCATGTCAAGAAACTCCTGCTCGGTCAGGACCGGTATGCCAAGCTCCTTTGCTTTCGTCAGCTTGCTCCCGGGCTTTGCCCCGCAAACCAGGTAATCCGTCTTTCCAGTAACGGAGCTCCCGGCAGTTGCGCCTATGCTGGTAATCTTGTCGTTGATTCCGCTTCTTGTAAAATGTTCCATTTTACCTGTTGCCACAATGGTGCATCCTGTAAATGGGTTTTTCTTTGTGCCGTTTGTTTTCTTTGTCATAATCATATCCTCCTCGTTAATGTATCTTCTTGACCTTTCTGTCAAGAAGCGTCGCGCGCTTTGCACGCTCAGCTCTTTCTGTAACGTTTTCCAAAGTTTCAGGTTCCCAGAATCATGGAACCAGTCCCAGATGTTCCGGCACATTGCCTCCCCGAAACCCGGGAGGGATGTAAAATCAAAGCAGTCCACCGCCGCTTTCGCAAACTCCTGCAAACCGCCCTGAAAATACTGCTCCAATGCCCTGCCTGCCGTCCTCCCTATCATGGGGATATCCATTGCCACCACATACCTTGTAAACGTGGTATTGCGGCTTCTCTCAACGGAATCCATGATCTTCTTATAGGACTTTTCACCAAAGCCCTCCATCCGGACAATCTCAGCCCTGTACCGGTCCAAATGGTAAAAATCGCGGAATGTCTTTAAAAATCCCATCCGGATGAATTTTTCAATGGTCGCCGTCGAAATTCCCGATATATTCATTGCCTTCTTTTCCGCAAAATGTATGAACTTGTGCAAAATCCTGCTGCTGCACTCCTGATTGTCACAATGCAGGGTCTCAACCAGCCTTCCTTTGTCCCCGGCCCTCGAAAATACCCTTGCCGGTTTCCCGCAGCACGGACATTTCTTTGGTACCAAAGCCCTGCTGTAATGCCCCCTGTCAAGGTTTTCCTCGATGTGCGGGATTATCATGTTCCTCTTGGAAACAAGCAGCCGACAGCCCGTATAAAGCTCCAAATCCCTGATGAATGAAAGGTTATGCAGGCTCGCCCTCGATACGGAACAGCCGTCAATCTCTACCGGGTCGAAAATTGCAACAGGCGCAATCTCCCCGGAACGTCCCGGTTCCCATTCAATGCTGCGGAACACCGTTTCGCAAGTGTCATCCTCAAACTTAAAGGCAATGCCGTCCTTGTAATGGTGCCCGGTCCTCCCGCATCCTTTTGAATAGGAAAGGCTGTCATAACGCAACACCATGCCGTCAATCGGGATCTGCCTGTCCTTTGCAAGCGCCTTTAACCGTGTGATTCGGTCCCCTATCTCCGGAAGTGTTTCATTTTCCTGCAGGAACATAAAGGGGCAGACGTCAAATCCCATCTCCCCTACCGCTTCCAGCAGCTTTCCCCGGCTGTCAGCGATTTTTCCGAAATCATCCATCCCTTCTAAAATATTGAAGGCATAGAAATACACATGGCGTTCCCTACAGGCTGCCGGATTTAATAACCGTATTGAGCCGGAAGCGAGGTTCCTTGCATTGCAGACTTCTTTACCGCCCTTCCCCGAAATGCCGTCTTTCATTTTTTCAAAATCATCCTTATGGATTAAGCCCTCGCCCGTAATGACAAGCCTTCCCTTATGCGGTATTCCTGCCGGCACATTACAAAAAGCGGGGATATTGTGGGTAACCACTTCCCCAATATCCCCGTCTCCCCTTGTGGACGCCTCCACAAGCCGGCCGTTTTCATACACGAGCTTAATTGTAAGCCCGTCCAGTTTTAACATCAGCAGAGCCGGCGCCTTCCCCGCCATCTGCAGCAGTTCGCCCGCCTGTTTCGTCTTGTCCAGACTTAACAACGGAATCGGATGCCTCACTTTCTCCAACGCGCTCACCGGCGTATATCCAACGGTCTGTGTCGGAGAATTGCTTAGGACAATGCCCGTCTTCTTTTCCAGTTGCTGCAGTTCGTCAAACAGATGGTCATAAACTGCGTCCGGCACACTCGGTTCCGCTTTGTTGTAATACTCATGGCGGCACCGGTTCAGTTTTTCCACAAGCATTGCAATTTTTCTTACATCCTTCTTTGCCCCTGCTTTCAATTTCTGTGTCTTCATTCCTGTCACTCCCTTCCCTACCTCTCATACATCCTGCCATCATCATAAACCCGGTAAGTAATGACATCCCCGCCCATCCTGCCTGTCACTTCCACAAAATCTGGCTCTTCATGGCTTTCCATTACGTAGTCAAGGCTTTCCAATGCCCGGTCCAGCGCTTTGTTTACTCTTTCTTTGTTTCCATCCATCTTTTCTTCCTCCTTCATTAAATGTAACGGCACGCCCTGCTTTTCCTCTCCAAGCTTCAGCCTAATGCCATTAGAATAATATACAATTAAAAAAATTTCCTTTGACATATTACATCTCTTTTAAAATCTGGCGTCATGTGCCGCCATCCGGCCACCATTCAGGATTGCCCGCTGCTTTTTAACAGCAGACATAACATTCTGATAATTGCCGATGGTAATCAATGAAATCTTTTGTGTGTACATTTTCTAAAAGAAAAATCTGGAAATCCCCATATTCAGGGACTTCCAGAATACACATAAAAGGCTGATTACCTGCTGCTATGCCGCCTCCCAGACAAGACAATTACAAACCTTACATTATATTTGTATACTATAATACTATATTCTTTATGTACTATATACCTTATATCATATACTCTATATTGTATACTCTAATATTATATATCCTCCATTCTTTATCCCAATGTTATTATAATCTGTTAAAAATAACAAAATATATCCCTGCCTACATATTAATAGAAAAACAAAAAGGAGACAAATATACATGAAAAAATCTAAACGCGTAGACCTCCGCTTGACACCGGAAGAAAAACAATTCTTAAAACAACAGGCACAGGAACAAGACATGACCGTATCGGAATATACCTGGCATTGTATTATAAATAATGCTGGCAAAAAAACACATGAACAGCAGATAACAGATTCCCTGGCCGAAAACCGCATTCTCAACGCCCTGCTGCTCCATCCTGACTTAAGCAATAAAACCAAAAAAATCATCACAGAGGAGATAAAACAATATGTCTGATATTCAAATTATTGTCACAAAAGGAGCTTATGATAATGACGATGCCTATAATTGTGTATTGGGATACATCAGCCAAAAGGCTTACCTTGGCGGATATGGATTTTGCTGTATTCCGGGATTGTCAGTTATTGAACAATTCAAAAAAAGTGAGACTGCCTCCAATTATTCCGGTTCTAGGAAAGTATGGCATTTTTACGTTACATTCCTGGAAGCCTGGAAGGTAACCGCTCTGCTTGAAATTTGCGTGCAGACTGCCAAACTATTTTCCGCAGATTATCAGGTTATGTTTGCCTTAGATTTAGAGGGAAGAGAACCTCATCTGCATTTTGGTGTAAATGCTTTCAGCTATCATCCAGATACTCCCATCCTATCGGACAAAATCATGGGTAAATATCTCAAATACATACAAACCCTGCTTTCTCAGCAATATCCTAATAAAACAGTAACTTTAATTTTCAAATGAAAGAAGATATAAAAGGATGGAAAAATCACAAAATACATTTTCAACTTTAATATTCTAAATGAAAAAAGAGAAGCCCTCTAACACTCAATCATGCCTCAAGAGATGCTTCTCTTTTATTTCATTCTCCATATTAATCGTTTCCAATAAATATAATATATGATCCCTATTGCCCTTTCCCGAATCTGATTTCACAATCCATTCGGAAGAACGATATTCCATAACTATGAAAATGCCGCTTAAAATATTCATAAAACGGTTTTCCTTTTAAAAACGGTACACTAACAGCCAATCAGAACTTCATTCCCACGAAAAGCAAATCCGTATCTGCGTATACGTCCTTTTTCAATCCCTTTCGCGACCAAAACTGCTTCATAATTCTTCTCCTCAATCTGTCTCAAGGCTGCTTCTACTGTATCAGACAGTTCTTTTTCGCCATCAGCCATATCCTGCACCTTAAATTCCACAATGATCGCATCATCCTCCTGCTTTTTGGGTTCAAGCATTACGTCATACCTTCCAAATCCACTCTCCCGGTTAGAGGTAATCACATATCTGTCATTAAGTTCCACCATCAACCCCAGAACAAAGCCATGATAAAAACGTTCCGGCTGGCTTTCCGACGGTTTCCTTCCGGTATCAAAATAACTGAATGTACCCATCGCCACTCTGTTCATATAAGCATTCATTGCTTTCAAATCATCTTTAAGCAGAGCCTTGATAAAGTCATTATAGTCTGACATATTCTTTGCAAACCATCCATGTATCATCCCGCCAAACATCAATTTTACTTCCAGATTCGTAATAGCCAGTTCACAGTTGAGAGCATCCATATCAAATCCTGATTCTTCATATTCTTCAACCCTGATTACTTTTAAATATCCACCGGCAACAAGAAGGCTCCAGATTGCCGCATCATTAATGTCCAGCATGTTATATACAATCTGTTCATCTAAATGTGTCGTCAGATGCTTTCCACAAAGAAGATCTTCAAAGGATTGCTTTATTTCCCTAGCTCCCTCCCGAATCAATTTCCCGACTAAACTATTAGAACTGGTATTGGTCCAATACGTACGGAGCTTTCCTGTGGCAAGATAGTTGATGATCGACCAGGGATTATAAATATCTGTTTTACTGCCAAAAGTAAAACCATCATACCACCGCTTTACATCCTTTTTCTTTTCTGACATTCCATACTCATCCAGTGCAGCATAGACTTCTTCCTCTGTAAAACCAAAACACTCCGCATACTTATCTGATGTAGTAGTTATTACTTCCAGATTATTCAGATCCGAAAAGATAGATTCTTTACTAACTCTTGTTATCCCTGTCATAACTGCCCGTTCTAAATATGGATTTGTTTTAAATGTAGCATTGAACAAACTTCTGATAAACCCGGTCATCTCATCCCAATAACCATTCACGTACGCCTCCTGCATTGGGGTATCATATTCATCTAACAAAATAATCACCTTTTTGCCATAATATCTGCAGAGAAAATCCGATAAGGACCGCAAAGCAGCAGCAGCAGCGCTATCCGACATCTTTACTGAAACCTCCTGATAAAATTCTTTCTCCTTGTCATTCAGCAAATTTCCTTCTAAAAGATAATCGTTTTTATTATATTGTTCTTCTATCGTACGACACATGCTTTTTCTTGCCTCTGAAAAAGTGTTTTCTTTTACACCTGCAAAGCTTAAAAATATTACAGGGTACATTCCCTGCAGCTGTCGGTATTTCTCATCTTCCCATATAGAAAGCCCTTCAAACAAATCACCTCTCTCTGCGTATTTCACAGAAAAGAACTTCTCCAGCATACTCATATTTAAAGTTTTTCCAAATCTTCTGGGACGGGTAATCAACGTAACCCTGTCCTTGCTCTCCCACCATTCCTTAATAAACATAGTCTTATCTACATAGAAATTATCTTCTTCAATCATCTGTTCAAAATCCTGAAACCCGATACCTGCTGTCCTAGCCATAAATCCACTTCCTTCCATATCATTCTGTTATATTTACTCCGATAGGCCTCCTTAGGTCTTTTTACTTCTTTGCCTGCTCTTAAGGACCTAAGGCAGCCTCCCGCTACGCGGGTCCCTCCTTAGGTCATATTATACCCTATCCTCCTCAGTTTCACAAACAGTTTCCATTGAACAAAAATATAGCCATCCCCTGAATACTTATGTATTCTAAGAAATGGCTCCTGATATCTATTTAATTCTCCATATCAGCCGTTCTATTTTATCACTACCATATGGACCGTACTCTTACTGATTCCAAACTTTTTTGCTGTCTGGCGTACGGTGGCATTCTCCTCAATGATATAATTGGCAATATTAATGGCACGCTCTTCTATGTATCCTTTCAACGAAAATCCCTCATACATCGCTTTTTTTATAATGTATGAGAGATTCGCGGCAGTTATGACAATAGTGTTTACTTAATCGTTACGCTCCTGCCTGCGTTTTTCTTTGTAAAATACTGCCTATACTTCTTTCGCAGAGAGGAGGTAGTCTTTATTGTCTTTATGCTGGAACCCTTGAGGGAATCCTTCACGGATTTCTTTTTCAGCTTCGTGCTCTTTAAAGTAAGTGTTTTGAGCTTTTTACATTTGGAAAATGCAGATTCTCCAATTTTATTCAACTTCTTAGAACTAATTTTTAGCGTACTCAGATTTTTATCCCCATAAAATGCCTTTGAGCCAATGGAAGTCAGCTTGCTTCCAAGGTCTGCGGATTTCAGCGCAGTACAGTTATAAAATGCCTTGGAACCAACGGAGGTCAGGCTATTTCCAAATTTCAGGCTCTTTAGTGCCTTACAGTTATAAAACGCCTTAGTTCCAATGGATGTGGCCTTACTTCCAAATTTCAGGGTTTTCAGCTTTGTGCAGCCGGAAAATGCTTCTGAACCAATAGAAGCCACTTTACTTCCAAGTTTTGCGGTTGTAAGCGCCTTGCAGCCATAGAATGCCTTAGAGCCAATGGAAGTCACGCTGCCTTTGAACTCTATGGAAGTAAGCTTCGTGCAGCCGGAAAATGCCTTGGAAGGTATCTTGGTTACATATTTGCCCACAGTAATTTTCTTTAGATTCTTATTCCTCTGGAATGCACCAGCTGCAATGGCGGTTACCTTGTAAGTCTTGCCCGAAATCTTTACGGTATCAGGAACCTTTGCGCTTGTAGTACCAGACAAAACCTTGGTCTTATTGTAGGTTACCGCCGTGGAGGAAGTCACCTTGTAGCTTGCCTTCGCGCTGTTTGAGCCAACTGTCACAATATCGCCCTTTTTCGGAGGTTTGGGCTGATTTGGATTATCCGGCTGCTTCGGGTCATCCGGCTGTTTCGGGTCATCCGGCTGTTTGCTGACGCTGTCAAAAGCTTCCACCCTGTCAGGCAGTATGCCATCCACTGCCTGCCCATAGCCTTCGCCGGTCTGTATCCCTATCATGCGTATGCCATCGCCGGTATAGGCAGCATCTTTCATGATAAAAGAAATCTCAGCAGACTCTCCCGGTGTGAGAATTTTCCCATCCTTATAACTGCATTCCTTGATGTCGCTGGTATCCTGCCCGCCCTGGTTATAGGTGTAAGACGATACATCTGTTGTCCCTTCCTGGTTGCCCTTGTTCATGACAGCCAGGGAAATCCGGTAATCGTCTGTCCCCGGAATACTGATGACGCTTGCCATCTCTTCGGGAACCATATAAGCACCCACGTGGACAGTGTCTTTGTAGGTTGAAAGCACGGTATCTCCCTGTGAAAGCGTATAAATTACCTCATCACCGTCTTTTAACGAATCTGCCGCTGTAACCGGGAGTCCGACTTTCAGTACCTGTCCGGCAGCAATGTTTCCATCTCCTTCCACAGTAAGTTTTGCCAGCGGAGCAGTGCCAGTCAAAGCGCCGGAAGCAGAAAGGACTACATTTTCGGCATCTGCCATTCCGCTATTCCAAAGTGTCACATAACTGGTATAAGCTTCTTTCGCAAGAGGATACGCTTCACCGTCTGCCTCGGTAATCTGCACCTCATGTACTTCCTCAATGTCTTCCACAACGGCATCGGAATTGCTGCTCTCAAACATAGAAGATCCATCAAGCTGCGTATAGCCATAGACAATCTTTCCATCAGCAAGCATCTGTACATCCACATTATTGATTTCGTTGGAAAGCCCACTTAATGATATCGGTCCTCTGGCGGATGTGATCTTTCCATTCTCATTTGTTAAAAATGTACCTGCATAGATCTGATTGCTCCATTCGGTGTCATTGCTTTGGCTGCTATCGGCATTCTTCCACAGGAGAATGCCTTTTCCTTCTTCATTCATAGCAACCCTGAATTCTGTATCCGGCGTCAGACAGTTTCCGCCAGGCAGTATTGATTGGATTCCCAAATTGCCGGCATGCTCTGTCCAGTCGTTATATTCCTCCTGCGTCTGCGGCAAAAAGTCAGACATGGACACAATTGTGCCCTCCTGATTCCAGAACAGGTAAATATGCTTGCCATTTTCAATCAGGGAAATGTGCTGTGCACATGTTCCTGATTCTGTGATAGGCCAAAGGGTATTACTGGGAATGTTGCCATTCTTGTCTGAAACAACGCGCAGATAAATCTGTCTGTCATCTATGCTCGTCTCCACGCCGTCTTCTGTTTCCTTAATCAGCTTTCCGTCTGCATCAAGCACCACAAATTGTCCCTCAATTCCATTATGGGAAAAAGATTTCAGTTCCGTGATGCGGTAATTATCTTTGCCATCTTCGCTCTGGATTAAAAAGCGGGTATCTTCCGCTGCGGTCTTTCCATCGCTGTCAAGTACAGCTTTGCAGATGGTCTGCTCCTGTGACATCAGTTCTGTCAGGGCAGCAGCATTCCTATTGTATGGCCTGCGTTCATAATAAAGCTCTACCGTTCCATCCGTATTCTCTACAGCGTCCAGGGAATTGATGGCAACATTCTCATCCTCCGCAATGGTAAAGCTGTCTCCCAGGGGATTTCCGTCAAGGTCAAAATACTTTCCCTTTAAATCAAAGGCAGTCAATGCCTTGGCAACGGCTGAAAGATCAAAGTCTGAATCAGCGTTTAAATTAGATCCTACCGCACTGTCTAAATCACCTTCTGACCAGGTCAAAAGAAGTTTGTCATTAAGCTTGTAATACTCTATATTCCACTGCAGTTTATCGCTTTGGCTGATATTTCCTTTGCTGTTCCAGGTCTGCCCTCCGTCATTACTGACTGCATAAACAGCTCCCAGATAATTTAAGGAATCCTTCCCGGCTTCATTGTCCGCAAGCGTCATTGCCATCAGCTGATTGCCAGACAGTTTGATCAGCTTTATCTTTACATTCTTACCAGCGGGCTTTAGGACATCATTCAGCCCTCCGCTGCCTCCTGGCGATGTGCCCGAAGAACTGTCATTCCTTGAAACCGTGAATATCGGATTTTGATCGGTGTTTTCTATGGTTTCTGTCAGTTCTTGCGTCAGGGTGTCAGAGTCCGTTTGGGCAGCAGCAGTTTTTACCGTAGTTGTCGCCGAATGGATATGGCTTCTTGCAGTGCTGTCCCCAAAATCCTGACGGCCGGTGCCCGGGATGTCGAGGGTTTCTTCCACGCTGAATACTGCAAGGTCTGCCCCAACGCCGCCTTTGATATAGAAGTATCCGCCGGAACGCCATTTATCACTGTGCTCCAGGTTATATTTCAAGTTTCCGCCCAATGTAAGGTATACGCCTGTAAATGCGTTAAATCCTACTCCAGTCTTAACCGTGAGGTTAATGTTTGGCGCCTGGATATATTCGGATATCTCAACGCCTGTTTGCGGATCCAAAATGGCGTCTTTTACGCCGTTGCTATCAAGATTTTGCCCTTCTGCATGGATTTCAAAAAATTCTTCCCCATTAAATGTAACATTTACATAACAGGGGACACCGTAAATAGAGAACGGCTCATTGACTGCAATCAGCTCGTCAGCCCCAACAACACCGTCAAATCCCACGAGACGGTATCCGCCGGCATCCGTATCCTGCATGATAAATTTCAAAGATACGGCAGGCGCGATATTGATTACAGGTTTTCCGGATAGTGATACCAAATCATAACCACCACCGTTCAAGTCTCCTAAAGCCCGTGACTGTTCCTCGGCAGCATGCAATGCGTCAGCCGTCTTTACTGCGCCTTCATACCGGTCAGTCAAGGTCTTGGACCAGGTGCTTGCAACATTGTAGCCTGTCAGGAGATACCAGGTGTTCGTATTGGGGTCACTCTGCCGTACAAAATAAGCGCCATTTTTGGCAGCAAATCCAAAATCCATGTACCCAATATAAGGAATGGGTAGTTCTTCCCCGGTAAAGGTAAGTCCCGGAAGTTCCGGTACTTCCTCCAATGTGGCAAGTTCTGTATTTTCATTGGGCGTCTTAAAGTTATAGCCGGTGTTCACATATCCGGTATCACAGTCGATCGTCAGCGCTTGCCCTGCCGTCTGTCCCGTCTGTTTAATCTCATAGGAAGATTTTACGTCCACATAGAGATAAGATAAATCCGGAACTTCAGAGGCAGGTATTTTGAGGGTGTAGGTATCATACACGCCAAGGGAGGCCTCATCCTCCGCGTTTTGAGCCGGTTTTTCAATGGTATACTCTTGTTTTGCCATGCCGTTGTCACCCTTGTAGTAGAAGGACAGTCCTACAGCTCCAAGCTTTGTGCCGGGATCCGGCCGGTATACTTCGACAGTGATTTCCACCTCGCCTGTCTGCGTCAGGTCAATGTAGCTCTGGTTGGAAGCAGTTCCGTCAATCCTTGCCGTTACTCTATCCGGATATGCGGACATACCGGCAAAAGCGGGAACCCTTATATCACATGATTTCGTCCCTGCAAATTCAAATTCCACATACCGATAGCGGTTTTCGCCGGTCTTGTAAAGCATCATACTGTAAGTGCCGCCAATCACGCCCGCAAAACTTGGGATTACAAATTTACCGTCTTTGTCTGTAGTTCCCTGATAAGTTTTATCGGAAGTCGTTGCAAACTGCATATCCGTTAAAGGTATAGGATTGGCAGCAAAGCTGCTGTTTCTCAGGTTAACTTCATTTTCATAGACGGACAGCTCCAAATCCACATTTGCAGTCTTGATATCGCTTTTTTTCAAGAAATCTACAATGATGCCATTGTGGTTGCTGTTTCCGTCCATCTGGTAATAGAAAGTATTGCCATAATAAGTCCGGTTGCCGGAATACCAGCAGGTCACATATCCATCTTTGGGATTTGCCACAAGCGGAACATAAGAGTTAATCTGGTACTCCTCAGGATTTACCAAAGTAATCATATGGGCATCCTTGCCATCTGCCGTCAGGCTTCCGTGTTCCCTTGCACCGTCGGCATAAGAAATGGTCACCGTATCTGCTTCATGACCGGAGAATACCGGTTCTAATTGATAATAACTGTAGTCTGCATCCAGACGGAATACGACCTTGCCGCTGCTGTCGGCATAATGCATGATGGACTGCCAGTCTGCGCTTTCCGTTTTCCTGCGCCGGATGTAAACCCCGGAAAACGTATAGCCTTCTTTGATATCCCTTGCGGAAAGTGATACATAATCTCCCTGGCACAGATCCTTGGATTTGTTATCCAATACCAGCTCCCCATAATATGGATTATAAACAGAATCCTTACTGCCGTTTTGGATATCAAAACTCTCTACCGGAATTTTGGATACGACCGGCTGGATTTTGAAAGTTGAGTAATCTTCCCCATTTTCCCGCTTGGCAGAAAAACAGTATTTTTCATAGTTTAGAATAAAATCTCTATTAAATTGTATCTGGTCAGAGGAAGTTTCCACATAAGCGCCCTCTATAGCGTTGTCATACTTGTCAAGAAGCTGGTAACCTGTCAGGGCCATCGGATAATTATCGTACATCTTCAGGTTCATTACAATACGGCTTTTTGTGCCATCGCCCATTTTTACATAAGAATACATATCCTTGTCAACAGTCTCTGCCGCCACCGATTCTACGTCTCCGGATTTCGTCACATAGTCAAGTTTATTGGAATTACTGATTGCAACCTGGTAGGTGCGTTTGTTCAGCTTGAATGCATTTGCAAAATATACGTCTGCGCCATCGTGGTGGTTCTTGTTGTCATTTGTAAAAATGATATATCTGCTGTCCCGAAGGTTGGGAATCTTTGCAACGGTGGTATGGATGCCTTTGCTTTTGATATAGTCTCTCTGTCCGTCTATATTATTTACGCCTACTGTAACATTGAGGTCCGTATCATCCACATAATAGGCTGCCTCTACAGATCCAATCCCTGTCATGTCATAATAGGCTGCCTTGTAAGACGAACTACTAGTAGTAGAACGGTCCTCGCCGCTTAGGGCTGTGGCTATACTTGTCTGAGTGGATGAGAGAAATCCTGACGTATCTATACGATACGTATTATAGACGCTTTTGCCATTGTGTGTCTTATTTTTATCTTGGATATATTGATATTTACCATACCCTGGGTTATTAGAATAATACTTCTCAACAAACAGAGATTTTCCCTGCTTTGCATAGGCGATATAATCATCCGTTTCTGTTCTTCCATTGCCATTGGCCCAGTCCGGGAACCAGTCCGGATTGCCGCTGCTGTTTGTCGCAGCACGGGCTGCCTTTTTATTTCCAGCCTGGCTGCTTTCGTCCTGGCCATTGTCCGGGAGCGGGGAATAGTCATAAATGGTATCTAAATCATCACTTCCACCGGAAGATGCAGACGCTTCCCCTGTGCCTGCAGCCGTTTCTTCCTCTATGACATTCCCTGAGCCTGTTACGGTTATGCTCTCACTGCCGGAAAGCGTACAGTTCTGGTATGCCAGAATCCGGTAGTTCCCTGCCTCTAATCTGGCTTCCTGGATTTCCTGATAAGGGGTAAAATGGAAGTAGCCATAAGACTCCCCTTCCCTGCTTAAAACCACAGTGCTGAAGGTTTCCGTAGCCCCTTTTCGTGTAAATCCTACCGAAACAGTATCCGCTCCGTCTTCTATGGTATATTCCGTCTTTTCTGCGCTTACCGTACACTCCGGTTCTTCTTGCGAAGATGCCCCGATATTTACGGAAGTGACTGTAATATCCCGCCCCTGCTTTAAGGGAATATCGGGAATACCTTCGGTATGCTGCATAAGGTATTCATCTGTCTTAGGGCTTACGATGCCAAGCAGGAAGCTCTCGTCATACTCCACAAGGCTATCCGTCTTTACCGTAAGGACAATCTCCTTTGTGCCCTCCCCGGCGGCAAAAGAAATGACCGTCCGGGAAGAATTGGCTCCAATTTTACCTAAGGTTGACAGGGAATCGTAAAAGTCTGCTCCCCCGGAATCTGCGTCTGTCAGACTTTTCGCAGCGCTGTCTGTTTGATCCCCTGACGATTCCTGCCCGGTACCTTCCTTTTCGTCGGAAGGTACAAGTTCGTTTTCTCCTTCTACAGACAAACCTGCATGGGACAGCAGGGAATTTATAAATGCCTTGTTGTCCTCCTCGTAATCACTGACAACCCGGTTGTCTTTAAATGCTGTGTACATACTGGTAACGGATCCTGCCTTCGGAATCGTTTCCCCATTATAGGTAAGCACATAGTCCTCTCCGTAATCCGCATTGACGTCATAGGAGAGCAGTACCATCTCCGAAGGCTCTGATACATCGCCGCTTCTGGTAATGGTTATCTGCTGCTCAGAATCTTTACCGGAATCTTCTTGTGCCACAATAGACTCTGCGTCAAAGGCATAAGCCGCGTCATTTCCGTTTGTGTCTGCGGAATCTTCTGCATTTGCTGCAGCGTAAGCACCAAAAGGCAGTGATGAGAACAATACGGAAGCGAGCAAAAATCCGCTTAAAAATTTTTTTAGCGTTTGTTTTTTCATATTTTTCCTTTCTTTATAATGTTATGATTGCGAAGCAATTCATGGCTCTATGATGTTAAAGTATGGCGGGAATTCTGATAAATTTCCGGTGAGGGTTTCTATAACGTCTTTATTCCCTTCCACGGATTCAAAACTAGCGTCCATCAGTTCACTGCTGCCGCGTGCGATCCCTAGAATGCCAACGCGTTTTGTCTTGATGGTTACATCCGGTTCTACATTCTGTGTATTCTCAGAATATACAAGTACGCCGTGATTTATCTGTACCAGGTACTGGCTGTCTTCTTCATCCGTGATCTGCAAAAGAATCGTAAGATTCTGGTCTTCCAATTTCTTCGCATCAAGACAGATTCCAAGATAATCCAACATTGTCTCCGTGCTCATGCCGAGTGCCGTAGCGCCCGTTCCCCCTGCGCTTGTCTGGGGATAGTCGCCTGTTCCGTGGCGCAGCTCATAGGCGGCGGTCAGATAGGCATTCCTCCATGCCCCTGACTCTGCCTGGTATCCAAGCTGCTCTAAAGCATCTGCACAGAGATATCGTGCATTTTCATTGTCCGGCTCAGCGTAGACGATGGTATTGGTAATCTGTGCAACCCACTGGTATTCGCCCTTGTCGAAATCTTCCTTTGCTTTTGCAAGGACAGCTTCCGTATCACCCAAATATTCCACCATTTTCTTGGCATATTCGCTAGGCTCAAGCTCATCCAGGTGAATCGGGTTTGCATCATACCAGCCCATATATTTCTGATAAATTGCTTTTACGTTATGTTCCAGTGTGCCGTAATACTGCCGCGTGTACCAGACTTTTTCCAAATCTGCAGGCAGGGATATCATGTTTGCAATCTCAGTGGAAGTATAACCCTCATTGATGTACTGAAGCGTCTGGGAGTAGATATATTTATAGACAGACGCCGTATTTAAGAGGTATTCATTGATTACGTCATTGCCCCAATGCGGCCAGTTATGTGACTGGAACACAACCTCTGCTTCCTCTCCAAACTGTGCCTTTGCCTCCATGATATACTGTGCCCATGCATTGGCGTCCCTCACCTCTGCACCGCGCAATGTATAAAGATTGTGCATGGTGCCGGTGCAGTTTTCCGCCATCCAGAGCGCCTTGTACCCGGGCAGGTATGTATTCATTTCTGCCGGGGATTCTGTGCCCGGGGTAAGCTGGAATACCATATCCACGCCGTCTACCGTCGCCTCAAAAATATCGTCCGTCACCTCATAGGTTGGCGACAAATATGAGGTCGTGCCAGCAGACGTAGTAAGGCCAATTCCCACGGAAAGGCTACCCTGCTCCCCTTTTTCCAGAAGTGAGCCATATTGGTAATTGCTCCTGCGCTTCAT